>NZ_JAQJIO010000009.1:0-229932 GCF_027947415.1 Cobetia sp. MMG027 | reverse complement strand
TTCACCCTGATGCGGGCATCACCGACAGTTTCGCGGTCGTGGTCACCGACATCACCGGGCAGAGCAGCACGGACAGCCTGGACATCACCATTCTCGATACCGCGCCGGAGGCCAAGGCTGACGCGCGCAACATCGGCGAAGACACCACCACGGCGCTCGACGGCAACGTCATCAACGGCGCCAGCGACACCGCCGACACCCTGGGCGCGGATGCCACCAGCGTGACCAGCGTCACGCCGGCCGGCGGTAGTGCGTCCGACGTCACCGCAGATGATGCGACGGTCGTTACCGGCAGCTACGGCACGCTGACGCTCGAAGCCGATGGCAGCTACAGCTACGTGCTCGACACCACCAATGCCGATGTGCAGTCGCTGGATGCTGACCAGTCACTGACGGACGTCTTCACCTACACCATCACCGACGCCGATGGCGACACCTCCAGCACCACGCTGACCATCACCGTCGACGGTGCCACCGATGCCGCGCCCATCATCACGTTGGCAGACAAGGAAGTGACCGAGGCCACGGGTGCCACTGTCACTGACACCTTCCAGGTCGAGGCGGATGCCGGCATCGCCAGCGTCACCATCAATGGCACGGATATCACTTCGGCGTCAGTGGATAACCCCATCGTGATTCCGGGCGCGACTGATGACGAAGGGACGCTGACTATCACGGGCTACGATTCCGGCACCGTGTCCTACACCTATGTGGAGGATGGTACGGCTGCGGATCACTCGGCTGGTGACAATAGCGTGTTCGACAACTTCGCCGTGGTCGTCACTGACCTGGCAGGACAGAGCACGAGCGACAGCCTTGACGTCAAGATTCTGGATACCGCGCCGGTTGCCAACCCTGATGAACGCACCATCGAGGAAGATGCGACGGATGAACTGACAGGCAACGTGATTGACGGTATCAATGACACCGCCGATACGCTGGGCGCCGATACGCCGTTCATGGTCTGCAAACTGGACGATAAAGGGATTGCCGACGGCGGCAGTGCGACCGTCACCGGCGACTATGGCACGCTGACACTCAATAGTGACGGCAGCTATACCTACGTATTGGATACCACCAAGACGCAGTCGCTGGCTGATGGTGTGCAGGCGGAAGATGTCTTCACTTATGTCCTGGAGGACAGTGATGGTGATACGTCTACCACCACGCTGACCATCAACATCACGGGGTCTGACGATCTGCCGGTACTTACCGCAGACACTGGTGCCGTGAGTGAGGACGACGTACTGAGTGCCACTGGTGCGCTGACGGCTACCGACGTGGACGGCATCGCTCCGACCTTCGTCGCCGCCACCGATGACAGCAGTATCTACGGCAGCTTCGAGGTCGCCGCCGACGGCAGCTGGACCTACACGCTTGATAACGACAGTGCAGACGTACAAGGCCTGATTGAAGGACAGACCGTCACCGAGCAATACATCGTGAGCCTGTCGGATGGCACCAGCACTACCGTCGATATCATTATTACCGGTGCTGATGATGGTGAGCCGACCATCGACTCGTTGGAAGATCAGTCAGTCATCGAGGGTGAGGGTGCGACCGTCACCGATACCTTCAATGTCCAGGCTGATACTGGCATCGCTACCGTCACCATCAACGGCACCGATATCACCGGCGCGACTGCAGACAATCCGGTCGCGATTCCTGGCTCGGATGGTGATGAAGGTACGTTGACCGTCACTGGCTACGATGCCGACACGGGCACCGTCTCTTACCGCTATGTGGAAGATGGTACTGCCGCTGATCACTCTGGCGGCGATGACAGCGTTGTCGATAGCTTCACCGTGGTGGTGACGGATGTTACCGGTGCAACAGCCACCGACAGCCTCGACGTCACGGTTCTGGATACCGCGCCTGTCGCCAATGATGACACCTACACCATTCGTGAGGACGATACTTCCCCTGATGGTGAGCCGGTGATCAGTACCAATGTCATCACGAGTGTTTTGGGTCGTGGTCAGGATGAGCTTGGTGCCGACGCCGTGACCATCACGAAACTGGACGGCATCTTGCTGGCAGACAACGGGGGTAGTGTTACCGTCGATGGCAGCTATGGCAGCCTGACCCTCAATACCGATGGCAGCTTCAGTTATGACCTGGACGATGTACGTGCCCAGGCATTGGGAGCGGGTGATCTGGTCAAGGAGGAGTTCGAGTACACCATTCTTGATGCGGATGGGGATTCAGATACCGCTGTCATCACCATCAATGTCCAGGGCTTGAACGACAAGCCGGTGGCCTATGACGATGGCCCGATTCTGGTCGAGGAAGATACTCCGGTCAGCGGCAACGTCCTGAGCAACGATGTTGATGCCGATGGTGATGAGTTGAGCGTCTTCAGCTTCACTGTTGACGGCGATACCTACGACCCGGGCGAGACGGCGGATCTTGGCGAAGTCGGCACGCTACTTATCAATGCCGATGGTACCTTCACCTTCACGCCCGGCGAGAACTACAACGGTCCGGTGCCTGATACCACCTATGTGATCACGGATGGTACCGAGTTCGATGAAGCCATTCTCAGCTTCCAGGATGTCACGGCGGTCGATGACCCTGTTGTCATCAGTGCCGATGATGGCGCTGTTGCCGAAGATGGTGTGACACAAGCGTCGGGTACGCTGACCGCGACCGATGTCGATAGTGTGGCGCCGACATTCGTGGCCGCGACCGATGACAGCAGTGACTACGGCAGCTTCACTGTCAATGCTGACGGTAGCTGGACCTATACGCTCGACAACGACACAGCTGCTGTTCAGGGGCTGACGTCTGAAGACGAGATTGTCGAGCAGTACACCGTCACGCTCAGCGATGGTTCCACCACGACAGTGGATATCGTGATCACCGGTACTGATGATGCACTGCCGGTCATCAATTCACTGGAAGATCAGTCCGTCACCGAAGCGACAGGAAGTACGGTCACCGATACCTTTACCGTGAAAGCTGCGGCAGGTATTGCGGCAGTGACGATCGCTGGTGTGGATATCACGGATGCCAACACCTCACCGGTAGTGATCTCCAATCCAGATGGCGAAGGGACGCTGACCGTCACAGGCTATGATGCCGACACCGGGGTGGTCTCCTACAGCTATGTGGAAGATGGCACTGCGGCTGATCATTCCGGTGGCGATGACAGTGTCGTTGACGACTTCGCTGTCGTGGTGACGGATCTTGCCGGTCAGAGCACCACATCCAGTCTGGATGTCACCGTTCTGGACACCGCGCCGATAGCCAACGCTGATACCCGCAGCATGAACGAGAATCGTAGTGCTGCCGTTACCGGCAATGTGGTGGACGGCTCATCTGCGACGGCGGACACCCTGGGGGCCGATGCGGTCACCGTCACCGCCGTCACTTCCGGATCAGAAACCGTCGCGGTGAGCGATGGCGCGGCGGCGGTGATCACTGGTGCTCATGGCGAGCTGACGCTTGAAGCGGATGGCTCCTACAGCTACCAGTCAGCACGCGAAGATCTGCAGTTCCTCGCGGCGGGTGAGTCGGTCACGGATGTCTATACCTACGTGATCAAGGATGCTGACGGTGATACCTCCAGCACCACTCTGACGATCACCATCAATGGTCGCAACGACGGCCCGGCGATCAGCGTCAACAGTGGTGATAGCGCCTCCGCCAGTCTGACGGAAACGGACTCCGCCCTGAGCACCAGCGGTACGCTGTCGGTGACGGATGTGGATCTCAGCAATAGCGTGACGCCAAGCGTGACCAGTGTCTCCAGCAATGGTGATACTGGCGCGCTGGACAACGATGATCTGCTTGCGCTGCTGGGGGTGGACACCGGCGCCATCATCGATGACGAGAACACTGAAGGGACGCTCAACTGGACCTTCGACAGCAGTGCTGCCGGGGAAAGCTTCGATTACCTGTCTGCAGGCGAGTCACTGGTCCTGACCTACACCGTCACTGTCACGGATACGGCGGGAGCGACAGCTACCCAGGATGTCACCATTACCATTAAGGGGACGAATGACGCTCCGATGGTGACTGCGACTGAAGGCCGCGTCAGCGAAGAAGGGCTCGAAGGCGGTATCGCCGACAGTGATGCGGCTGATGGCTTCACGGATACTACCGATGCCACCATCGTCACCGGTACGGTTTCGGTCACGGATGTCGACAGTGACAGTGTCTCGCTGGTGCTGACAGCGCCCGCCACGGCCATCACCTCCGGTGGCAGTGCGGTGACCTGGTCCGGCAGCGGCACCCAGTCAATGGTGGCAACCGATGCCGAGGGTAATGAAGTCGCGACGGTGACCATCGATGACAGCGGCGCCTATACCTTCACTCTGAGTCAGGCGGTTGATCACTCGGGTGATGGGGAAGATGTCCTGTCTCTGGACTTCGGTGTGCTCGCAACGGATAGCGAAGGCGCAAGCTCCACCGGCACGCTGACCATCGGCATCGAGGATGATGCCCCCGAGCAGCAGGAAGCACAGAGCTTCTCCTCGACGCTGGTGGACACGAATCTCACTATCATTCTTGATGTGTCAGGTTCCATGAATACAACTGATGGAATCGATGGTGAAACTCGCCTGCAGAGCGCCATTGATTCCATCAAGTCTCTGATTGAGGCATACGATGACTTTGGTGACGTACGTATCAATCTGGTCACGTTCTCAACCATTGGCACAGCACAAGATGCATGGATGACCGTCGGTGAGGTTGAAACCATATTGGATAGTCTTGTTGCCAATGGAGTCACTAACTACGACTCTGCGCTAGCTGCTGCCATCGAGAATTACTCCCAAGATGGGGCGTTGGAAGATGCGCAAAGCATTTCCTATTTCTTCTCCGATGGTGAACCAAACTATGGTGATGGGGATTCTAGGGAATTGAATGTCCTTACCGGTGGGTTCGTGTATAGCGCTGATGCCGGTATCTCGAACGATGAAGAGGATATCTGGACTGACTTCCTGGTCGATAATGGCATCAAGTCCTACGCTATCGGCCTGGGCAGCAATGTCACCGAGTCCAATCTTGATCCGATTGCCTACGATGGCTCGGCAGATGAGGATCTCGATAGTACGGTCGTGACCAGCTTCGAGGATCTCGACGATACGCTTGCTGCCACGGTCCAATCACCCGTCAGTGGTCAGCTGGTATCAGGCAGTTCCGTGGATGGCAGTCTGTTGGGAGCAGATGGCGGTTATCTGCAGTCGGTCACTGTGGATGGCACGACCTACAGCTATGATCCGGATACCAATGCTGTTTCTGCCACTGGCACTGACAACAGCAGTTACGATGCAGACAGCCTGGAGTTGACCATCTCGACGGATCTGGGCGGCAGCATGCTGTTCAATCTGGGGACCGGTGATTTCTCCTATACGCCGCCGGACAATGTCAGTGAGCGTTCCACGGACAGCTTCGATTACGTCACGGTCGACAACGACGGGGATACCAACACTTCCAGCGTCAGCATTGATGTCGACAAGTTGGCTGTCGTGATCGGGACTTCCGGTAACGATACTTTGACAGGTGATGGTGACGGGCCTTTCTATGCCGATTATCTGATCGGCCAGGGCGGCAATGACATCTTGAGTGGCGGTGTGGGCAGCGATCGTCTGGAAGGCGGTAGCGGCAACGATACGCTGAGAGGTGGTACCGGCAACGATATCCTGTCCGGTGGCGAGGGCGATGATCTTCTGGTGGGTGGCTCCGGCAACGACATCCTCACCGGTGGCGATGGGGCAGACACCTTCCAGTGGATGAGTGGTGATGACGTCAACAGCGAAGGCGGCATGGCGACGGATACCATCACCGACTTCAGTGTGGCGGATGGCGACGTCATCGATCTGTCGGATCTCCTTCAGTCCAATGGGGACGCCGATGCGCTCTCGAGCTTCCTGCACTTCGAGTCAGATGGGGACGGCGGTACCACCATCGAGATCAGTGTGGACGGCTCTGCGGGCAGCAATGTCACCCAGGAGATCACTCTGCAGGATGTGGATCTGACATCGGGCGGTGATTCCGATACCCAGATCATCCAGTCGCTGCTGGATAGCAATAGCCTCAAGACCAACGTTGACGGTTGATGCAAAAGATAAGGGAGATGGCTTAGGCCATCTCCCTTTTATTGCATTAGACTTCACCGAATGAATGTCTGCGAAGTGCCCCACTAAGGAGGACAGGTTGAGCGATCAACCCACGCCATTGAGACCAGAGCCGGTCGGCGAAAGAGAGGGCGACCCTCTGCTGAATGCGCTGGTGTTCATGGCGCGTTACCACGGCAATCCCCGGTCAGCCGCCGTGCTGACGGACGGGCTGCCGATGGAGGACGGGCGTTTGCCTCTGGCGCTTGTCAGCCGTGCAGCCGCGCGTGCCAATCTGAGCGCCAAACTGGTCAATCAACAGATCACCGCGATCAGCGATCTGTTGATGCCCTGCATTCTGATGTTGAATGAAGGGCGCGCTGTCGTGCTGCTGGAAGTGGATGCCAAGACAGGAAAGGCGCGAATCCATCAACCGGAAGCGGAAGGCGATGCATGGATCGAACTGGAAACGCTGACGGCACGCCATGATGGACGAGTGGTCTACCTGAAGCAGGAACACCGTTTCGATGAGCGCGCCCCGGAAACGCTGGAACAGAGCGATGGCCACTGGTTCTGGTCGACGCTGAAGCTCTCGACGCCTATCTATCGTGACGTGATTCTGGCCTCTGTCCTGATCAATCTGTTTGCTGTGGCATCGCCACTGTTCGTGATGAATGCCTATGACAAGGTGGTGCCCAATCTGGCGTTTAACACCTTGTGGGTCATGGCGACGGGCATGGCGATCATCATGGTATTCGATTTCGTGATGCGGCAGACGCGTGCCTATTTCATGGATACCGCCGGCAAGAAGTCCGAGGTGCTGCTGACTTCCAAGCTGTTTGCCAAGACCATGAATCTGCGCATGGAGTCGCGCCCCGGCTCCGTGGGCGGCTATGTGAAGCATCTCCAGGAATTCGATTCCATTCGCGAGTTCTTCACGTCAGCGACGTTGACCACGCTCGTCGACCTGCCGTTTGCGCTGCTGTTTCTCGCCATCATCTGGATCGTCGCCGGGCCCCTGGTACTTGTGCCCCTGATAGCTCTTGTCATCCTGCTGATCTACAGCCTGGCGATACAGAGACCGCTGCGCAACAGCATTGAGAAGGGCTCGCGGCTGGCGACCGAGCGCAATGCGCGTCTCGTGGAAGCGGTCTCGGGGCTCGAGAGCCTCAAGCTGGCCAATGCTCAGGGAGAGACCCAGCGCCGCTATGAGCGTGCGGTGGGTCAGATCGCTCATTGGGGGGTGAAGAGCCGCAATCTGACGACATCCGTCAGCTCGCTGAGCATGTCATTGACGCAGGCCACCACGGTGGCACTGGTCGTGTTCGGGGTCTATCTGATCGCGGATGCACGACTCTCGGTGGGTGGGTTGATTGCCGCGGTCATGCTTTCCGGGCGTGCACTTCAGCCCCTGGGGCAACTGGCGCTATTGATCACCCGTATCGGGCAGACGCGCAGTGCCATGAGTGCGCTTGAGCAGATCATGGCGTTGCCTGAAGAGGCAGAAGATCGTCGGTACGTGCATCGCGAGACACTGCAGATGCGGATCGAGTTCGATCGTGTCGGCTTCGCCTATGCGCCCAACACGCCGCCGGCGGTGACCGATATCTCGTTGACCATCGAGCCAGGCGAGCGAGTGGCCATCATCGGCCGTATCGGTGCCGGCAAGAGCACCCTGCAGCGCCTGATCTGCGGACTCTACCGTGCTACCGCCGGCAGCGTGCGAGTCGATGGTCTTGACCTCAACCAGATCCATCCCGCCGATGTCCGGCGTCATATCGGGCATGCCGGTCAGGACAGTGCGCTGTTCTTCGGCTCTATCCGCGACAACATCACCCTGGGGCAGCCGCATGCCAGTGATACCCAGATTGAGCTTGCGGCCGATGCTGCCGGCGTGACCGAGTTCACTCGCCATCACCCGGAGGGACTTGATCGCCAGGTCGGGGAAGGGGGACGGATGCTGTCCAGTGGCCAACGTCAGACGGTCCTGATGGCTCGGGCGCTTCTGATGCGACCGCCGCTGCTGTTGCTCGATGAGCCCGGTTCGCACATGGACAATCGTGCCGAGCTGCGTCTGAGGCGTATGCTCAAGTCATTGCCGCGTACCCAGACCATGGTGCTGGTGACGCACAAGAGCAGCATGCTGGAAGTGGTAGACCGCGTCATCGTGATGGAAGGTGGGCGTATCGTCGCTGACGGTCCCAAGGACAAGGTATTGAATGCCTTGAATGAAGGGCGTGTGTCCGGGCGCAAGCAGGAGGCTCAACGTGGCTAAGGCACCGATTGAACAGCGCGATCTTCACCACCTGGATGACGTCAGCTCAGCCGTTCTGCTGGCGACCCCCTGGAAGTCACGCATCCTGATCTGGATGGTGCTGGCCTTCATCGTGGTGTTCGTCATCTGGGCCAGCCAGGCGAGCCTGGAGGTCGTGACGCGAGGTTCCGGCAAGGTGGTGCCCTCCACCCACCTCCAGGTCGTGCAGAATCTGGAAGGGGGGATCGTGCGCGAGATCTACATCAAGGAAGGGCAGATCGTGTCGCCCGGAGAGCCCTTGCTGCGCATTGATGACACCAGCGCCGGTTCCGACCTGCGCGAGCGTGTCTCGACCCTGGATGGCCTGCAGGCCACCATCATCCTGTACGACACCGAGCTGGATTCCATCGCGGTGGACGCCTCTGCTGATGACTGGAAGGACCAGGTCGTCATGACCCGCGTCCCCCTGCCATTCGATGAGGAGTTCAAGACTCGCAGTCCTGCACTTGTCGCGCGTGCGATGACTGCCTATCGCACCCACCTCAACCAGTTGAACAGTGGCTTGAATGGCTCTCGTGAGCAGATTCTGCAGAAGGAGCAGGAGCTGAGAGAGCTGAAGTCACGCATCAATAGCTTGGAGCGCAGCTACCAGCTGTCACGTCGTGAGCTCAACATGACAGCACCGCTGGTACGTGAAGGCGTGGTATCGCAAGTCGATCTGCTCAAGATCCAGCGTGAGGTGAATGATCTGCGGGGGGATCTGGAGTCGGCGCGACTGGCAGTGCCCGGCAAGCAGTCGGAGCTGGATGAGGCCATCTCGAATCGTGTCGGTGTTGCCCAGGAATTTCGTTCGCGTGCAGCAGATGAGCTGGCCAAGACTCAGGCGGATCTCGGGCGATTGCGTGAGGGGCGTACCAGTCTTCAGGACCGTCTTGACCGTACTTTGGTGACGTCTCCCGTTCAGGGGGCCATCAAGACCTTGAATATCAATACCATAGGCGGGGTCATCGAGCCTGGCGAAGATCTGATGGAGATCGTTCCCATCGAAGATCAGCTGCTGGTCCAGGCCCGGGTGGCACCCAAGGACATCGGCTTCCTGCGTATTGGCCAGCCTGCCGTGGTCAAGCTGTCCGCCTACGACTTCACCATCTATGGAGGGCTCGAAGGCGAGGTGGAGCAGATCAGTGCCGATACCGTTCAGGATGAAGAAGGCAACAGCTTTTATGAAATCAAGGTGCTCACGGAGCAGAACCACCTTGGAAGTGACTCAGACCCGCTCACGATCATCCCGGGCATGCAGGCCAGCGTGGATGTCATCACCGGTGAGCAGACCATCCTGCAGTACCTGATGAAGCCGATTCTGCGCGCCAGGCAAGGTGCCTTGCGTGAACGTTGATCATGGACATGAAGTATTCAAGGGCAACCCATAATGAAAAAGACACTCTTGGCATTGAGCGTGATGGCGGGGATGAGTTCCAGTCTCTCCGCCTCTGCGCAGTCATTGGAAGAAGCCGTTTCCAAGGCAGTGATGGAAAATCCGCGTACCCGCTTGCAGGTGACCCGTCATATCCAGCGTCTGGAAGAAGCGGAAGTCCAGCGTGGGGCCTATCGCCCGACGGTCGATCTGACCGGACGACTGGGCTATGGCAAGTTCGACTCCGAGGATGATGGGGTCAATGACGAGGATGACTGGCACGATTATCGTCGGTTGGATCTCACCATTCGCCAGCTGCTCTGGGACGGTGACACCACGATCGAGCGCATCCGTCAGGCAGAGACCGAAGCTGACTATCAGCGCCTGCAGACGGCCGCCGAAGCCAATGATGTCGCGTTGGATACGGCCGGGGCCTATCTGGATGTCATGCGTGATGAGCTGATTCTCAAATATGCGCAGGCCAATCTCGATGCGCACCGTCGTATTTCCAGTGATATCGGGCGTCGTGCAGAGTCCGGTCTCGGTGCCCGCAGTGACGTGCGTCAGGTGGATGGTCGTCTGGCCAATGCCGAGGCCAGCGTGCTGTCCGCCCGGAACAACCTCGAGGATTCCCGCTCGGCGTATCTGCGCCTGGTCGGTGAGCTGCCCACGGATCTGAACCTCCCCAGCCTCGATACCGATCTGATCAGTGCCGATGTGGAGAGTGCCTATGTCCAGGCCAATCAGCGCAACCCCCTGCTGGCAGCGGCACGGGTGTCCATTGATGCGGCTCGTCATGAGGTGAACGCTGAGAAGGGTGACAACTACCCGGAATTCAGCATCGAGGGCAATCGCACGCTGACGGACGATTATGATCAGGACGAGAGCAGCTCCGATGACTGGAGCGTCGAGCTGGTCATGCGCTACAACCTGTATCGCGGTGGGCGGGATCAGGCCGAGATTCGCGGACGCCAGGCGGCGCTGGAAACCGTCGAGCATGACAATGATCGCGTGATGCGCGATGTGCGTGACGAGATCCGACTGGCCTGGAATGCACGCGAGAACCTCAAGCGTCAGATCGATTATCTGGAAAGCTATGTGCGTGCCGCGACGGATACGCGCGAAAGTTATCGCAAGCAGTTCGATATCGGCCGCAGGACGCTGCTGGATCTGTTGGACAGCGAAAGTGAGCTGTTCACTTCGCAGCAGAATCTGATTCGTGCACGTTTTGACCTGGAAACGGCCAACTATCGCTTGTTGTCCGCGACAGGTGCATTGCTGGATTCAATGAACGTTGCCGTACCGACCCGACAGGGTTGAGTCGCTCACGGCACCACCAGGAAGTGGTGCCGTGGTCATACTGACGGCTGATGAGGAAATCAGATGAGTCTTTCGCGCCGCCTGTTTACCTTGATGTTGTTGGTGCTGTTGGTGTTTTCCTTCGGTATCTTCTTCATTCAGGTCAACAATACCCGTGATTCACTGGCCGAACGACAGCGTGTCGAGCTCTCGAATCTCGCCCAGAGCCTGAGTCTTGCACTGGTGCCGCATGTCGAGCTTGGTGATGCTGCCAGCGCGGAAACCCTGATTCGCGCCACCCTGGATGGTGGATATGTCCGGGATATCCAGCTGGAAAGCGTCGCGCTCCCGGCCCCCATCGCGTTTGACATCACACGAGAAAGCCAGGCACCCGAGTGGTTTCAGCAGATGATTCCCATGCCGGTAGAAACGGTCAGCCGTGAATTGCCGGGTGGGTGGGCCTCTCTGGGGACGATCTCGCTGACGGGAGAGCCGGCCCAGGGTCACGATGACCTCTGGAAGCTCGCCAAACGGCTCGGACTCTGGTTGCTGTTGGGGGGCTTGTTGACCCTGCTGGTGGCCTCGCTGGTCATGCGTCGCCTGCTGCGCCCTCTGGACCGCCTCTCCGCACGTCTCAACGAGATGGAGACACAGCGTTTCGACGCGCCTCTGGAGGAAACCAGTGTCAAGGAGCTGCGTGGGATCACGTCGGCTGTCAATCGACTCGGGCAGCGTCTGCATACCCAGTTCGAGGCTCAGGCGGCGCAGTTGGCGCGCCTGCAGCGCCAGGCAGAACAGGACGCCGTCTCGGGGCTTGGCAATCGTGGTTACCTCAATCGTGCAGTGGATGAATGGCTGAGTGAGCCTCTGGGAGGCAGCTTCGCACTGTTGCGGGTCGCGCAGCTTGAAGTCGTCTATCAGGAGCAGGGCTACAAGGGACGCGATGCACTGCTGCGCGCCATCGCCCAGCGGCTTGAGCAGCGTGAGCTGGCCGGGGAGCCCATCGTGGCAGGGCGATTGGCCAATCATGACTTCGGCTTGCTGTTGCCAGAAGTCGATGAGTCCGCGCTGCAGGCCTTCTTGAAGGGCATCACCGAAGACATCGATCGACTGCTGGATGCCAATCCCATGGCGAACAGCCGCCCGATCGGCTGTGTCATCGGGGCGGCAAGGCGAGAGCCGGGCATGACCCGCACCCAGTTGTTCACGGTGGCGGACACGACCTTGCTGCAGGCCATCGAGCATGGCAGCAGCGTCGCGCTTGCCGAGGAAGGGGATCAGGCGCGTCCACGCGGCGAATGGCGAGACGTCATCGAGCAGTCGCTGGAGCGCCCTGATGGGCTCGATTTCGTGGCGCAGCCCGTGCTGTTCAATGATGGCAGTGAGCTGCACCGGGAACTGTTCGCGCGTCTGCGTGAAGGGGACCAGCTGCACCGAGCCGGCGATTTCCTGCCGGTCGTGCGCCATTTCCGTCTGGGAGCACGCTTCGACCTGCATGCGCTGGAGTGGCTGGCTGCCCATGTCGATGGCATCGAGGCTCCACGTCTGGCGCTCAACCTCACCGAGGAGACGCTGGATGATGAGGCGAGCTTCTCGGGACTCATCAGCTGGTTGGGAGTCCATCCGCGTCTCTGCAAGCGTCTGGATATAGAAGTGTCGGAAAGCATCGCGCTTCGCCACCTGGAGCGCGTCAAGCTGCTGTTCCGGCGTGCACGCCGGCTGGGCGCGCGTGGAGGCATTGACCGCTTTGCACGTGAGCTGAAGGAGCTCAGTTATCTGGAGGCGCTGCGTCCGGACTACGTCAAGATCGATCAGGCGTTCTTCAAGCGTGACGATGTGGACACCGAGCTGTTGCAAAGCCTGTGCATGACGGCGCATCAGGTCGAGTCTCTGGTGATCGTGACACGGGTCGAATCCGAACAGGACCAGGCGCGCGTGATGTCCCTTGGCGCCGACGGCTATCAGGGCTATGTGGCACCGGCCGTCGATGTCATGGCGAGGAAGCCCTGATAGACAGCCAGGGGCTGGTCGCCATGTGGCAGAGACGCTGCTTCAGCTGGCTGATCGCCTGGGTATTGATGCTGTTCACGGTCGGTTCCGTACTGGCCCGCGATACGCAGGCACAACGTTTCATCGAGGTCTATGGTCAACCGGGGTGGGCGAGAGTCCAGCAATGGGAGCAGCTGCTCGTGGATCTCGACGGGCAGCCGGCCAGGCGTCAGCTCAGTGAGGTCAATGATTTCTTCAACCGGATGCATTTCACCGATGACATGCGCGTCTGGGGGAAGGAGGATTACTGGGCGACCCCGCTTGAGTTCCTGGGGGCCGGCGCAGGGGACTGCGATGATTTCGCCATGGCCAAGTATCTGACATTGCGTCAGCTGGGCGTGCCGGAGAGTTCCTTGCGCCTGCACTACGTCAAGGCATTGAGGCTCAATCAGTTCCACATGGTCGTCACCTATCAGGGCGCGGGCATGTCGATGCCTGATGTGCTGGACAACCTCAACAGCTCCATCCTGCCGGCCAGTGAGCGCACCGATCTCCTGCCGATCTACAGCTTCAATGGCAACGCGTTGTGGATGAGCAAGCGGCTGGAGGGGGGAGAGCGCATCAGCGACAGCCGAGGGCTGTCGAGTCTCACGGACTGGCAACGACGCTACAAGGACGGTGTCCTGAAAGCTCCCCTGCGCAAGCGCCCCTGAGGTGAGGGGCAGTTCAGCGTCGAATCGCGACAGGTATCGAGCAGAACGCCCCGTGGCCAGACCGCCACGGGGCGTTCTGCTTCATGCGGTGTCGGATCGCTTCATTCCGGCGTGTTGCCGCGCAGATGGAGCACTTCGAGCAGGTTGCCGTAACGGTGACGGCTGGGCATGGTCGCCAGGCCGGAGAACAGCAGCCAGAAGAGGCGCTTCCCGCGAGTGAGCTGATGCGTATGCTGCAGCAGGCGCGACAGCAGGCGGTTCTCGTCGCGCTCCTTGTAGCTCGGGGCCATGCTGACCTGCTCACGCACCAGCACCGGGGCCATTTCGAGTCGATACAGCGTTTCGAGTTCTCGGAAGCTCAGGCCGTGTGCCTCGACCACTTCGGCCATGTGCTGATACTCCGCCTCGCGGGGGGCACGCTCCTCCCAGAGAGGCGCCAGCGCCAGCCAGACCTCCTGGCGGCGTTCGAGCAGGGCGGCCACATCGGGGGCGAGGTGAGCGTTCTGGTCGTTCATGGAGAGATCCCGAGCGAAGGCTGTCAGACAGACACACCATCAACGGATGGCGCGAAGCAGGACAGCGGTGTGATGGCGGTGTGCTGAATGCGTCACATGATACGGCAGTCGTCATGGAGGGCTCCAGTGACGTGACATCAGCGCGGGTTGGCCCGCCGGGGCGGACAGCGTCGCCGACAGCCGCTAGAATAGCGGCCAGCAGCAGGCACACACGCCTGCATGTCCTGATTCGACAGCCAGACTCACCAGACGTTTTCAGAGCAAGGCACCGGTCGCGCAGCGTGCGCCGTGGTCATTGCATACTGGAATCGGGCATCAGCATCGGCGGGTACACGCCGGGCCAACAGCAAACGAGGTTCTTACGTGATCATCAAACCCAAGGTTCGCGGCTTCATCTGCACCACGACTCATCCCAAGGGCTGCGAGCAGAATGTTGCCGAGCAGATCGCCATCACCCGCAAGACGGTCGGTGACAAGCGCGACGGTGGCCCGAAGAAGGTGCTGGTGATCGGTGCTTCCAGCGGCTATGGCCTCGCGGCGCGTATCACGGCAGCCTTCGGTTACGGCGCGGACACCCTGGGTGTCTTCTTCGAGAAGCCGGGCACCGAGAAGAAGGCCGGTACCGCAGGCTGGTACAACTCTGCCGCTTTCGACAAGTTCGCCAAGCAGGAAGGGCTCTACAGCCAGGCCATCAATGGCGACGCCTTCTCGCACGAGACGCGCGCCAAGGCCATCGAGCTGATCAAGGCCAACATGGGCGAAGTCGATCTCGTGGTCTACTCGCTGGCCTCTCCGGTGCGCAAGCTGCCGGACAGCGGTGAAGTGAAGCGCTCCGTGCTCAAGCCGATCGGCGAGACCTACCGGGCGACCGCCATCGACACCAACAAGGACACCATCATCGAAGCGGAGGTCGAGCCGGCCACTGAGCAGGAAATCGAAGATACCGTCACCGTGATGGGTGGTCAGGATTGGGAGCTGTGGATGCAGGCGCTGGACGCCGCCGGCGTGCTGGCGGATGGCGCCCGCTCCGTGGCCTTCAGCTACATCGGTACCGAGATCACCTGGCCGATCTACTGGCACGGTGCGCTGGGTCGCGCCAAGGAAGATCTGGACCGCGCCGCCGGCAGCATCCACGAGAAGCTGTCCGCCAAGGGCGGTCGTGCCCACGTGGCCGTGCTCAAGTCCGTGGTCACCCAGGCCAGCGCCGCGATTCCGGTCATGCCGCTCTACATCTCCATGGTCTACAAGATCATGAAGGAGAAGGGCCTGCACGAAGGCACCATCGAGCAGCTCAACCGCTTCTACGCCGAGCGCTTCTATGGTGAAGGCGAGATCGTCACCGACGAGTCCGGCCGTCTGCGTCTCGACGACTGGGAGCTCAAGGACGACGTCCAGCAGGCCTGTCAGGAACTGTGGCCGCAGGTCACCAGCGACAACCTGTTCGATATCACCGACTACGCCAGCTACAAGCAGGAATTCCTCAAGCTGTTCGGCTTCACGCGTGATGATGTCGATTACGATGCCGACGTCGCCACCGACGTCGAATTCGATGTCGTGCAGATGTAAGAGCGCTTCAGCAAGCGCGCAGAGGTCAGGGTAGCGAGCGCTGCCAGCTGACCGCTGAGCGATGACGACGCCACCCTTCGGGGTGGCGTCGTCGTATGTGGCGGCCTCATCTTGAGCGTCATGCCAGTCCGGGCCAGGCACAAGTGCCGGAGGCATGGCACAATATGGCGGCAGGTTGTCCCCACCCTCACGCGATGGACCTCGACTTACACCCATGCCCGTGGATTCACTGGTTTCCCCCCAGGCCCAGCAACGCCAGATAGGCTTCGTGCTGTTGCCCGGCTTCTCGTTATTGTCCCAGGCCTGTGCGCTGGAGCCCCTGCAGGTGGCCAATCAGCTCGCGGGGCAGACACTCTATCGGGCCGTCACCTTTGCGCTGGACGGGCGCGGTGTGGCGTCCGCTGCGGGCTTGAACCTGTCACCGGACAGCCTGGTCGCCAGTGATTCGCGCCATCTGGACGCCCTGTTCGTGTGCGGTGCTCAGCCGGCGGGCGAGGCGGGCCTGCAGGAGGTGGCCTCGAATCCCGCGCTGCTGGCCTGGCTCAAGCGTCTGGCCGAGCGTGGCGTGATGCTGGGCGGTATCTCCACCGGCACCCGTGAGCTGGCTCGCGCCGGGCTGCTTGATGGCTATCGTGCGACGATCCACTGGCAGCGTGCCGAGTCGTTCCGTCGCGACTTCCCGCAGGTCAACGTCTCCCATCAGCTGTATGAGCTGGACCGTGATCGTGTCACCTGCGGTGGGGGTACCGCGGCGATGGACATGATGATGACGTTGATCGCCCAGCAGCATGGTCGTGCGCTGGCCGAGAAGGTCTCCGAGCATTTCGTCTGCGAGCGTATCCGGCTGGCGGACGAGCCACAGCACGTGCCGCTCAAGAACCGTTTCGCCCATGCGCCCCAGCCGCTGGTGGAGGCCGTGACCCTGATGGAAGCCAATATCGAGGAGCCGCTGTCCACCCACGAGATCGGCGAGCACCTCGGCATCTCGCGGCGTCAGCTGGAGCGGCTGTTCAAGAAGCATCTGCAGGCGGTGCCCAGCCGCTACTATCTGGATCTGCGTCTGGCACGCTCACGTCAGCTCTTGCGCGAGAGTGATCAGCCCATCGGCGAGATCGCGCTGGCCACCGGCTTTTCCAGCGCCGCTCACTTCTCCACGGCGTTCCGCAACCATTTCGGGCGCAGCCCCCGCGACGAACGTCTCATGCTGCAGGCCTGAAATGTCGCATCGGTGACAAAAGTCGCCTCCTGACATAAGTCGTCGTCCTTTCGCTGAAAGTCTTTGTCATCTCGCCTCCCTATACTCGGGAGTCATGACCCGTGGCTCGCCGATCATCGGCCTGCCACGCAACGCCCCCGCGATGAGGAAGAGACGATGACCCAGCTGACCCGTGCCGATTTCGACCATGCCATGGTGCCCAACTACGCACCCCAGGCTGCCATTCCGGTACGCGGCGAGGGCAGCCGTCTGTGGGATCAGGAAGGTCGTGAGTACATCGACTTCGCCGGCGGCATCGCCGTCACCTCGCTGGGTCACTGCCACCCGGCACTGGTCAAGGCGCTCAAGGATCAGGCCGACAAGGTCTGGCACCTGTCCAACGTCTACACCAACGAGCCGGCCCTGGCGCTGGCCAAGGCGCTGACCGAGCGCACCTTCGCCGACAAGGTCTACTTCTGCTCCTCCGGTGGTGAGGCCAACGAAGCCGCGCTCAAGCTGGCACGTCGTTTCGCCCACGACACCCATGGCGAGAAGAAGGACAAGATCATCTCCTTCCGTCAGTCCTTCCATGGCCGCACCTTCTTCACCGTCAGCGTCGGTGGTCAGCCCAAGTATTCCCAGGGCTTCGGGCCGATTCCGGGCGGGATCCAGCACGCCGAATTCAACAACCTCGACTCCGTACGCGAGCTGATGGGCGATGACACCTGCGCGATCATCGTCGAGCCGCTGCAGGGCGAGGGCGGCATCATTCCGGGGGAGCAGGCCTTCCTCGAGGGGCTGCGTGAGCTGTGCGACCAGCACGATGCGCTCTTGATCTTCGATGAAGTCCAGAGCGGTGCCGGGCGGACCGGCCACCTCTACGCCTACCAGCACTTCGGCGTGGTGCCGGACATCCTGACCACCGCCAAGGGCATCGGTGGCGGTTTCCCGCTGGGCGCCATGCTGACCACGGATCGCATCGCGCCGGCCATGGCCATCGGCACTCACGGTTCCACCTACGGCGGTAACCCGCTGGCATGTGCGGTGGGGCTGGCGGCGCTCGAGACCATCGACACGCCGGAAGTGCTCGAGGGCGTCGCGCATCGCCACCAACTGCTGCGCAATGGCTTGGAAGGTATCGCCAAGCGTTACGGTGTCTTCAAGGAAGTGCGTGGCATGGGCCTGTTGATCGGTGCCCAGATGGCGCCGGACTATGCGGGCCGTGCCAAGGACATTCTCAATCTGGCGATGGAAGAAGGTCTGATGGTGCTGGTCGCCGGGCCTGATGTGCTGCGTCTGGCGCCGTCGCTGGTGATCAGTGAAGCCGAGCTCCAGAGCGGTCTCGACAAGCTCGACCGTGCCGTGGCGAGCTTCGTCGCCGCCTCTGCATCTGCATGAGCAGCGCCATGAGCAGTGCCCCGATGCTGGTGGTGCGGCCTGCCGAAAGCCGCGATCTGCTCGCTCTCGAGCGGCTCGCGGCCTCGGCCACGCCACGCCTGACCAATCTGCCGGCACATCGTGACCGCCTCGAGGAGCGCATCACGCGCTCCCAGCGCAGCCTGCGTGCCGAGATCGATTTTCCCGGTGACGAGATCTACTGCTTCGTGCTGGAGGATCTCGATAGCGGGGAAGTGGTCGGTACCGCCTCGCTGCGCGCCGAGGCTGGCGCGCGGGAGGCCTACTACACCTATCGTCAGGAAACGCTGATCCACGCCTCGCAGCAGCTCAACGTGCGCCACGAAGTGCAGACGCTGTCGCTGTCGCATGAGGTGTCGGATGCCACGCTGCTGTGCGCGCTGTCGCTAGATGCCCGCTATCGCGAGACGGATGCGGACAGCCTGCTGCGCCGCGCACGCCTGATGTTCATCGCCCAGTACCCGGAACGCTTCGCCAATGAACTGGCGGTGGCCTTCCCGGGCTATCTGGAAACACGTGACGAGCGTCAGGTCAGTCCGTTCTGGGACAGCGTCGGCCAGCACTTCTTTGATCGTGATTTCAATGACATCAACCAGATGGCGGGGGTGCGCTCCAAGAGCTTCATCGCCGAGGTGATGCCACCGTTCCCGCTTTATCTGCCGCTTCTCACGCCCCAGGCGCGTGCCGCCATCGGGCGCGAGAATCCGCGCCACGAGTACGCCATGCAGGAGATGCTCGCCGAAGGCTTCTCGCGCTCGCGCCACGTCGACATCTTCGATGCGGGCCCCTTGCTGCTGGCGGAGTGCGAACGTCTACACACCTTCAAGCAGTGCGGCTGGCATCCGGTGCGTATCCGTCCGCAGGAAAGCCTGCCGGACGCGGTGCCGGCGATGGTCGCCAACCAGCGGCTCGGCGATTTCCGCTGCGTGCTGGCGCGCTATGCACTGACGCCGACCGGCCAGCTGATGCTGACGCCGCAGCAGGCCGAGGTGCTGGGGGTGGAAGAGGGGCGTGCGGTGCTTGCCGTGCCGATGCCCTTGCCGGCGGTCGATGAGGGAGAGCTGTAATGCGTATTCGTCCTATCGCTCGTCACGATATCGAAGGCCTCAAGGTGCTGGCGCGGGAAACCGGCGTCGGCTTCACCTCGCTGCCGGACAATCATGAATTTCTCAGCGCCAAGATCGAGCGCACCCTGGCCGCCTTCGAAGGCCGGGAACCCGGTGATGATCGCCTGTACTTCTTCGTGCTCGAGGATGAGCGCGACGGCAGCATCGCGGGCTGCTGTGCCATCGAGGCCTGTGTGGGCACCGATGCGCCGTTCTATCACTACCGGCTCGGCTCGCTGGCGCACTCCTCGGTGCAGCTCGACCTGCATCGCACCCTGGATACGCTGACGCTGTGCTCCGATCACACCGGCGATGCCGAGGTCTGCTCGCTGTTCCTGCGTGAGGGCTGGCGCAAGGACCGCAACGGTGCGCTGCTCTCCAAGGTGCGCTGGCTGTTCATGGCCCAGTTCCGTGAGGCCTTCCCCGACAAGGTGCTGGCCGAGATGCGCGGTGTCTTCACGCCCGAAGGGCGCAGCCCGTTCTGGGAGTGTCTGGGCAGTCACTTCTTTCCGATGGACTTCAATGAGGCCGACCGCCTCACCGGCATGGGCCAGAAGAGCTTCATCGGCGAGCTGATGCCCAAGTTCCCGATCTACACGCCATTCCTCTCCGAGTCCGCGCGGGCTGCCATCGGTCAGGTGCACGAGCACACCCGCCCGGCGGTGGCGATGCTCAAGAAGGAAGGGCTGCGCTGGGAAGGCTATGTCGACATCTTCGATGGCGGCCCGACGGTCGAGGCCTATATCGATGACGTGCGCGGCGTCCGTGACAGCCAGCTGGCATGTGTCGAGGTGATCGCGTCTGATGCCCCGGCCTGTGAGCGTCCCGCCGTGATGGCCGCCACCACCGGCATGGCGGACTTCCGCGCCAGCTGGATCAGCCATGCTGTCACGCGGGACGACGCGGGTGCCTGCCATGTGCGCCTGCACCGTGATGAGGCCGAACGCCTTGGCGTCACCGGCGGTGACACGCTACGCGTGCTGGCCAGCTGAAGCATTCGCCCCGGGCATCCGCTTCTTTGCGCCATCTCGCAGGCCCATGTCGCCTTGCGTCCTTTTGCCATCAGCGGGGCAGATCGCCAACTGCCCCGTTATCTCCTTGTTCAGCGTCGCTTACGCGGCGCGCCCTTTCGATGAGGCATGCCATGACCACTACGACTCCGACTCCCGCCACACTCAACGTGCGTCAACAGCTCTTCATCGACGGCGCGTGGCAAGCGGGGGAGGCCGAATCCTTCACCAAGATCGACCCCGTCTCCCAGGCACGCCTGTGGCAGGGCGCCTCGGCCACTGCCGAGCAGGTCGAACAGGCCGTCGCGGCAGCGCGTCAGGCATTCCCGACCTGGGCGCGTCTGGGTTTCGAGGCACGTCTGGCGGTGGTGGAGCGTTTCCGTGATCAGCTGGAGCAGCATCGTGAAGCGCTGGCGATCAGCATCGCCAGTGAAACCGGCAAGCCGCTGTGGGAAGCGCGTACCGAGGTCGGCGCGATGATCGGCAAGATCGCGATCTCGGTGAAGGCCTATCACGAGCGTACCGGCGAGCGCGCCAAGGATGTCGCAGGCACCCAGGCGGTCCTGCGCCACCGTCCGCATGGCGTGATGGCCGTCTTCGGCCCCTACAACTTCCCGGGCCATCTGCCCAACGGCCACATGGTACCGGCGCTGCTGGCGGGCAATGCCTGCGTGTTCAAGCCCTCCGAGCTGACCCCGGCCACCGCCGATCTCACCCTGCAATGCTGGGAGGCCGCGGGCCTGCCGGCCGGCGTGATCAATCTGGTGCAGGGCGCGGCGGACGTCGGTCAGGCCCTGTCCCAGTCCGAGGGCATCGATGGGCTGCTGTTCACCGGCAGTGCCAAGGTCGGCAAGCTGCTTCACCGTCAGTTCGCCGGTCAGGTCGGCAAGCTGCTGGCGCTGGAACTGGGCGGCAACAATCCGCTGGTGGTGCGTGATGTGCAGGATGAAACCGCCGCGGTGCTGGCGATCATCCAGTCGGCCTTCGCCTCGGGCGGTCAGCGCTGCACCTGTGCGCGCCGCCTGATGGTGCCGCAGGGCGAGGTCGGTGATCGTCTGATCGAGGCGCTGGCCACGGCGCTGCGCGAGTTGCGCGTGGCGGGGCAGTTCGCGCAGGACGCGCCCTTCTATGGCGGCCTGGCCAGTGTCGCGGCGGCCGAGGGCCTGCTCAAGGCGCAGGATGATCTCGAAGCGCTGGGCGGCAATGTCCTCGTGCGCATGCAACAGCTTGAAGAGGGCACCAGCCTGCTCAGCCCGGCGCTGATCGATGTCACCGGCCTTGTGCTCGAGGACGAGGAATTCTTCGGCCCGCTGCTCAAGATCCATCGCTACGCCGATTGGGACGAGGCCATCGCGCTGGCCAATGACACCCGCTACGGCCTCTCGGCCGGGCTGATCGGCGGTGAGCGTGCTGACTGGGACGACTTCCTGCTGCGCATTCGCGCCGGCATCGTCAACTGGAACCGCCAGACCACCGGCGCCTCCGGCGACGCGCCCTTCGGTGGCATCGGCGACAGCGGCAACCACCGTCCCAGTGCCTATTACGCGGCCGACTATGTCAGCTATCCGGTCGCCTCGATGGAAGCCGAGGCGCTGGCGCTGCCCGCGACCCTGCCGGCCGGTATCCGTCTGTAAGGCCGTCCGTTGGGGCACCGCTGCCGCTTACCCATTGTTGACCACGACGCTCGCCGTGCTTGCTCCCTGAGGTGCCAAGGCGTCGTGGCAGGAGACCTTCATGTCCGACACCCCGTATCAAGAGATCAATTTCGATGGCCTGGTAGGCCCGACCCACAACTACGCCGGTCTGGCACATGGCAACGTGGCCTCAATGCGCCACGGCGGCCTGGCCTCCAACCCGCGCGAAGCCGCGTTGCAGGGCCTCGACAAGATGAAGTCGCTGGCGGATCTGGGTTATGCACAGGGGATTCTGCTGCCGCAGCAGCGCCCGGACCTTGGCGCACTGCGTGATCTCGGCTTCACCGGCAGCAATGCCCAGGTGTTGAAGGCGGCCAGCGAGCAGGCACCGCAGCTTCTGCGCGCGGTGTGTTCCGCCTCCAGCATGTGGACGGCGAACGCCGCCACCGTCACGCCCTCGCGCGACAGCGGTGATGGCCGCGTGCACTTCACGCCGGCCAACCTGCAATCCAGTTTCCACCGCTACCTGGAGCCCGCGACCACCGGACGCATCCTCGGCGCCATCTTCGCCGACGATGCCCATTTCGCGCATCATCCTGCGCTGCCCGCGACGCCGGCCTTCTCCGATGAAGGTGCGGCCAATCATACGCGGCTGTGTGATGGCCACGGCGGGCCGGGCGTGCATCTCTACGTCTATGGCCGTCAGGCCTTCGGCGGTGACGGCGTCGAACCGCGTCGCTATCCGGCGCGTCAGACACTGGAAGCCAGTCAGGCCGTCGCGCGTCAGCATGGCCTGAGCGAGGATCAGGTGGTGTTCGCCCAGCAGCATCCGGAGGCCATCGATGCCGGCGTCTTCCACAACGATGTCATCGCGGTGGGCAATGGCCCGGTGCTGTTCTATCACGAGCTGGCCTTCCGCGATGAGGAGGCGGTGCTCAACGAAATTCGCGCGAAACTGTCCACACCGCTGATCCCGATCCGCGTGCCACTGGAAGCCGTCAGCCTCGAGGATGCCGTCTCCTCCTACCTCTTCAACTCGCAGCTGCTCTCCAATGACGATGGCAGCATGACGCTGGTGGTGCCGGGCGAGTGTCAGGAGAACGAGGCGGTATGGAATGCGCTGCAGAATGCGATTCTGGCCGGCCCGAACCCGATCGGGGAAGTGCTGGTCAAGGACGTCAAGCAGAGCATGCGCAATGGCGGCGGCCCGGCCTGCCTGCGTCTGCGCGTGGTACTGAGTGACGCCGAGCGCGCCGCGCTGTCCGGGCGTGTGATGATGACGGATCAGCTGCACGGCGAGCTGGGTGACTGGGTCAAGCGTCACTATCGCGACAGCCTGACACCGGCGGACCTCGCCGACCCACAGCTGGCCGAAGAGACACTGGCGGCGCTGGATGAGCTGACGCGGCTGTTGAAGGTCGGCAATGTCTACGCCTTCCAGCGCTGATCGCCTGGCCCGAGCCCATACGACACAGCCCCATACGACACAGCCCCATACGACACAGCCCCATACGACACAGCCCCCATCGGGTTCGCCGATGGGGGCTGTGTCGTTGTGGAGGTGTGGTCTGACATTTGAGAATCAGATGCCGTGGCGCGACTCAGGCCAGTTGTGGCTGCACCATGCGCTTGGGCTCGCGGCGCACCGGCCAGTGCACGAGCGCGGCCAGCAGGCCGAAGATGCCGCTGGCGATCCACAGCAGGTCGTAGCTGCCGGTCAGCTGATAGACCACACCACCGCCCCAGGCCCCCAGGAAGGCGCCGACCTGATGCGCGGCCAGCACCATGCCGAACACGAAGGCCTGACGCTTCTGGCCGAAGTAGAGCGCGACGGCCTGGCTGGTCAGTGGCACCGTCGACAGCCACAGCACGCCCATGATCGCGCCGAAGGCGTAGAGCAGCATGCTGCTGGGCGGGATGACCACCATCGCCATCACCAGTGCGGCGCGGCACAGATAGATCAGCATCAACAGCTGCGGCGGGTGACGGCGGCCGCCCCAGGCACCGAACAGGATGGTGCCGGCGATATTGAGCGCGCCGATGATCGCCAGCGTGTTGCCGGCCACGTTCAGGGGCAGACCGCAGGCGACCACGAAATTGGGCAGGTGGGTGGCGATGAAGGCGACGTGCACGCCGCAGACGAAGAAGCCGCCGGCCAGCGCCAGAAAGCGCCGGTCCTGTAGCAGCGGGCCCTGGCTCGGGACATCCTCTGCCTGTGTTTCACTGCCGGCCGGCGGGCGACGCAGCAAGGGCAGGGCCATGGGAATCAGCAGCAGACAGCTGGCGCCGAGCGCCAGCATGGCGATCTTCCAGTCGATCAGCACCAGCATCGGGGTCGCGACCGAGTAGATCAGCTGCCCGAAGGAGCCGCCGGCCGAGGCGATGCCCAGGCCGATGCCACGATGCTGGAGGGGAACCACACGCGTGACGGCGGCCAGCACCAGCGGGAAGGTGGTCGCCCCGATGCCGATGCCGGCCAGCACGCCCGCACCCAGCATCCACACCGTCGGGGTCGGCCAGAGGGCGGTGACGCCCATGCCGACCGCATAGCACAGGCTGCCGACCAGGAAGACGCTGAGGGTACCGAAGCGATCCGACAGCTTGCTGGCGATGGGCGCGGCCAGCCCGAAGACCAGATTCTGGATGGCGAGGGCAAATGACAGACTGCCCATGCCCCAGGCAAGCTCGCTGGCCATCGGTGGCAGCATGAAGCCCATCGCCTGGCGCGCGCCGGTATTGATGGCGAGTATCAGCGCTGCCAACGCGATCGCTGCCTTCCAGTTGAGTTGCATGTCAGATCCTCATGCCGGGAATCGTTATTGTCGTTGTTCTTGCAGTTCTTGCAGTTCTTGCAGTTCTTGCGGTCCCTGCACCCGGTGCTGGCCATGGGCGGAACATCCTCCATGAGGACTCTCGCTACATTTCACTTTATTCTCATGAAAGTACAGATGCCGGATACGCCACTGTCAGACGCGTCTGCGACACTCTCGTCCGTATCAGGCAATTACATGGCTTCGCGGGAGTCCTCGCTCCGGTGCGCCGCCATCATTCTCGACCGCTACCGGCCCAGTCCCGAGGCGGACCGATGTCATGCAAACATCTGCCGATGACAAGGCGTGAAACGCTATACTGTGTGGCATGCGAGACAGCATCTGCATGGCCATGATGAGCCCAGTGACATCACACTGTTTCCTTTTTGGCACCATGGTGCCGAATCGTGACCTGTAGAATTCACCGATTCGAATCGTGCCAGGCCTCAAAGCCTGGGGTCGGTCCCTGACGCCGAACCCACGCCACGTCAGTCAGATGACGCCATGGCTGGCCGCGACACCCTGCACGCGTTGTCCGAACCCTGTCCCCCTGCTTCATGCTCCTGAGGAGAAGCCCCTTGGCCAACTTCACTCTGAACGGCAAGGCCGTCAGTCTCGAGGTCGATCCGCAAACCCCGTTGCTTTGGGTGCTGCGTGAACACCTGGGCCTGACCGGCACCAAGTTCGGTTGCGGAATCGCCCAGTGCGGCGCCTGCACCGTGCACCTGAACGGCACCGCGGCGCGCACCTGTGTCCTGCCGGTACTGGCCGCCGAGGGTGGTGACATCGTCACCATCGAGGGGCTGGCCGAGAACGATGACCACCCGCTGCAGCAAGCCTGGGTCGAGGAGCAGGTGCCGCAGTGCGGTTACTGCCAGTCGGGCCAGATCATGCAGGCCGCCGACTTCCTCAAGCACACACCGAACCCCACCGATGAGCAGGTCACTGCCGCCATGGCGGGCAACCTGTGTCGTTGCATGGCGTACGTGCGTATCCATCGTGCGGTGAAGCGTGCCGCCGCGATCGCCAGTGAGCGCGACATGGCGCAGGTGATGGGCCAGCAGACCGAGGCCACCGCCGCGACTGCCGGTGTCGGCACATTCGATCCGCGTGCCACGGCAGATGCCGTGAGCCATTCTGCTGCCGAGGAGACATCTCATGGCAAGGTTTGAAGATACGCTGGGCCGGCATCAGCGCGCTCAGGCAGCCACTCGTCACCCCTCGAGCCAGCACGGCATCACGCGGCGTGGTTTTTTGATCGGCAGTGTCGCGGGTTCCGCGATGCTGGCGTTCGGGGTCTCCGGCGCAGCCCTGGCTAGCGGCGCCGATGACGGCCGCTCTGCCAGCGAGACGCTGTCCGCCGGCGCCTTCGAGCCGACCATGTGGTATGCCATCGGCACTGACGGCACCATCACCATCCATATCACCAAGGCCGAGATGGGACAGCACGTCGCCACCAGCCTGGCGCGTCTGGTCATCGAGGAGCTCGAGGCCGATCTGGCCTCCGTCGAGATCGTCTACGTCGACAGCGATCCCAAGTGGGGCTACATGATCACCGGCGGCAGCTGGTCGGTGAATCACAGCTACCAGCCGCTGTCGCAGGCGGGGGCTGCCGGGCGTATCGCGTTGATCGAAGCGGGCGCCAGACAGATGGGCGTGTCCGTCGAGAGCTGCAAGGCGCGCAAGGGCCGTGTCATCAGTGGCGATCAGTCGCTGGGCTATGGCGAGATCGTCGCCGCGGGCCTTGAGCGCAGCTTCACGGAAGATGAGCTGGCGGCCATCGAGCTCAAGCCGGCCTCCGAGCGCCGCGTGCTCGGCACCAAGGGCAATGCGCTGGACGTGCCGGCCAAGACCAACGGTCAGGCGGTCTACGGCATCGATTATACCCTGCCTGCCGAGGTGGAAGCCCGTGTCGGCAAGACGCTGCATGCGCGCCCGGTGCTGCCGCCGAGTCGCTTCGGCTGCAAGGTCACGGCCGTGGATGACAGCGAAGCCCAGAAGGTCATCGGCTATCGCCAGACCATCGAGCTCAAGGATCCGTCCGGCATGTGTCAGGGGTGGTTGGCGGTCATCGCCGACAACTTCTCGGCGGCCATGCGTGCCACCGACCTGCTCAAGGTGGAATGGAGCAAGGGCGACAGCTATCACGTCGATGAGGCGGCGATCCAGGCAGAAGGCCAGCGACTGGTCAGCGCCCCGAGTCGTGACAATGGCTCGCTGATGGTGGATCAGGGTGACCCTTCCGCGCTGATCGAAGGTGCGGCGACCACGGTGGAGTCCACCTTCACCACCTCAAGCGTGCTGCACTTCACTCTGGAGCCGGCCAATGCACTGGCCTATGAGGAGGAGGGGCATTGGCATGTCCACTGTGGCAACCAGCAGCAGTCATTGCTGATTCCCCTCGTCGCCAAGGCGCTGGACGTCGAGGATGGCAAGATCACTCACCACCAGTTGTATCTGGGCGGTGGCTTCGGGCGTCGTCTCCACGGTGACTACGCCGTGCCGGCGGCACTGGCGGCCAAGGCCGTGGGGCGTCCGGTCAAGATGATCTTCACGCGCCCGGACGATAGCCGTTTCGATTGCGTGCGCTCGCCCTCGGTGCAGCGTGTGCGTTCCGGCCTGGATGCCGAGGGCCGTGTCGTGGCCTCCGAGCACGCCGCCGCGGCAGGCTGGCCGACTGCCGCGCTGATGCCGAGCTTCCTCGCCGAAGCCGTGGAAGGCGGTGGCAAGCTGGATTCCTTCTCCATCAGTGGCGCGGACCACTGGTACAACGTCGGCACTCAGCGTGTCTGGGCGCAGCAGAACAAGGTCGCTCATGAGGCCTTCGTGCCGGGGTATCTGCGCTCCGTCGCACCGGGCTGGACGCTATGGGCGGTCGAGCAGCACATCGATGAGCTGGCGCAGGCAGCCGAGCAGGATCCGGCCGAATTCCGCCTCTCGCTGCTGGACGCCGAAGGCCGCAATGCCGGCAAGGCGCCGGTCAGCACGGGCGGGGCGGAACGTCTGCGCAACGTGCTCACGCGCGTGATGGAGAAGTCCGGTTGGAGCGAGCGTGACAGCCTGCCGGAAGATACCGGCATGGGCGTGGCGCTGAGCTTCGGTCAGGAACGCAGCATGCCGACCTGGGTGGCCTGCGTGGCACGGGTCAAGGTCGATCGCGCCACTGGCGAGGTCAAGATCGAGAAGCTGACCAGTGTCGTCGATGCCGGTACCCTCGCACACCCGGATGGCGCCATGGCGCAGCTGGAGGGCTCGCTCTTGTGGGGCGTCTCGATGGCGCTGCACGAAGGCACCGAATACCGCGAGGGTGGCCCGGTGGCGCAGAATCTGGGTGCCTACCAGCCGCTGCGCATGCATCAGGTGCCGCAGATGGATCTCGAGTTCGTTGACAGTACCGAGATGCCGGTCGGTCTTGGCGAGCCGGGTACCACGGTGGTCGCACCGGCGGTGGCCAATGCCATCCATCACGCCGTAGGCGTTCGCCTGCGTGATCTGCCGATGCGCCCGGCGGCGCTCAAGGCCGCGCTCAGCGAGGCCTGATCCTCACCGATGAATGCGTCTGATACCCGCCACTCCGGCATGCCCGGGTGGCGGGTTTCGTGTCTTCTGGCTGGGAGCCGGCTTCCGATATGAGAGATTTTTGATGCAACATCTTGATCTTGAAGTGATCTGTCAGGCGATCGACTGGCTGGCGCCGTCAGATGGCACGCGGCCTGACAGCCCGATCTGGCTGTGTACGGTGCTGTCCACCTTCGGCTCCTCACCGCGTGAGCCGGGCGCCTGGCTGGTGGCGCGTGCCGATGGCCAGCATCGTGGCTCGTTGTCCGGTGGCTGTGTCGAGGAGGACTTCCTGGCGCGCCTGGCGGGAGGCGAATTCACCGCGAGCGCCCAGGTGATCCGCTATGGCGAGGGCGGCCATCAGGGTGCGGGGATCGCCTTGCCGTGCGGTGGCTTGCTGGACGTGCTGGTCGAGCGCTTCACGGCCAGCGAGGCGGACATCGCGCATCTCAAGGCACTGCGCGAGGCACTCGAGGGTCAGACGCCGCGTCTGCGTCAGGTCATGCTGGCGGGGGATGGCGCGCGTGCGCTTCAGCAGGACAGCGGGCTGGGGGAGCGGGTCGAGCCACTCAAGGGCCACGATGACCAGACGAGCGGCTATCAGCTCAGGGTCGGGCCGGTGGCGCGTCTGCTCTTGGCGGGACTCTCGCCGGTGGCGGAAGCCTGCGCGGCCTTCGCCGTCAGCCTCGGCTTCGAGGTGATTCTCTGCGAGCCACGCGAGGAAGTGCTGGCGGACTGGGATGCCCGCAAGACGCCGCTCGCCGGTGTCACCCTGCGTCGTGAGCTGCCTTCGCGCTTCATCGCGGCGGGGGGCTGCCATGCCGCGACTGCCGTGGTGGCGCTGACCCATGATCCACGCATCGATGATCTCGCGATGATCGAGGCGGTACGCCAGCCCGCGTTCTACATTGGCGTGATGGGCTCGCAGCGTACCTCTCAGGCGCGCGCCGAGCGGCTGGCGCGCAGTGGCGGGCTCAGCGCCGAGGAGATTGCGCGTATCGTGATGCCGATCGGACTGAATCTGGGCAGCAAGACGCCGGCCGAGATCGCGCTGGCCGTCATGGCCGATATCGTGCGTATCCGGCGTGGGCGCGCTCGGGAAAGTCTGTGAGACCCGACATGAGTGAGACGATCATTCTGGTGATGGCGGCCGGTCAGAGTCGCCGCTTTGGCAGTGACAAGCGTCAGGCTTGTCTGGCGGATGGCCAGACACTGCTGATGGCGACGCTTTCGCAGGTCATGTCCTGTGAGGTGGACTGGCGTCTGCTGCTGCGCGAGGACGATGATCCCGCCGCACTGCTGGGAGATGACTTCGCGCGTGAGCATGCCCGGCGAATCTGGCGTGCGCCGCAGGCGGGCAACGGCCTCGGCGCCAGTCTCGGCGATGCCTTCCGTCAGCTAAATGATGAGGCTGGATTGGCGCATGTGCAGGTGGCGGCGGTATGGCTGGCGGACATGGCGCAGATCACGCCGCAGACCTTCCACGCCTTGCACCGTGAGGCGAGTGCGGAGCATGTGGTGCGGCCGGTGCTGACAGGCGAGAAGGGCAGGCCCGGTCATCCGGTGCTGTTCGGGCGGACGCTATGGCGTGAGCTGGCAGCGCTTGAGGGCGGTGAGGGTGCGCGGGAAGTGATCCTTCGACATCGTGATGCCTTGCGTGAGGTGGTCGTCAGCGATGCCGGCATTCTCGACGATATCGATACACCGGCGATGCTGGCGGAAAGGCGGCGAAGTCTCCCACCCCCAAATGCCTGAGCAAGCGCTGGGCGGCAAGCCATCGCGCCAGACACAAGGACGCCCCGTCACCTGAAGGTGACGGGGCGTCCTTGTGTCTGCTCATCCGCATTCTACAGCGTGCGCACGTCCAGCAGCTTGATGCGCTGGATGCGTGGCTCACCCCAGCTCAGATCCAGCACCCACTCGGCATCGAAATGCGTGTGCAGCACGCTGCCGTCGTGATGCGCGGCGCGGTGCTCGCCGCCCATGCGCAGGGTGGCCGTGTCGAGACTCTCGCGTCGGGCACGTACCCAGCCCAGTGCATGACTGTTGATCAGCAGATCATCACGGCGCTGTTCCCAATTGGTCAGGAATTCGCTGCCAGTGAGCGTCTCATCCAGCAGCTGGATCACGGCATCGTCTCCCAGCAGCTCGGCCAGCTCGAGGGACGGCGCCAGGCGGTTGAGCAGAGAGAACCAGCGATGCGCGAAGTTCTCGAGTTCAGCCTCAAGGGCCAGATCATTGAAGGTATCGGCGTACATGCTACCCGCTCCCGAGTATTGAACAATGTAGGTTCGGCGGTGTGCCGAGACGATGCGTCGAGGCAAGCCAGTGCGGCGAATCATCTCGCGTCGCCGCACTGGCGGTGTGGTCCGTGAAGCCCCGGCTTCTCTAGGTACGCTTCTCGACCATCCTGCGGATGCCGACATAGAACAGTGGCGTCAGCAACAGGCCGAACACGGTGACGCCGATCATGCCGGAGAACACCGCCACGCCCATCGCCTGGCGCATCTCGCTGCCGGCACCGGTGGCCAGTACCAGCGGCACCACGCCGGCGGTGAAGGCCACCGAGGTCATCAGGATGGGCCGCAGCCGCAGACGACAGGCCGTCAGCACGGCATCCAGGCGACTCTGACCTTCATGCTGCTGCTCACGGGCGAACTCGACCAGCAGGATGGCGTTCTTGCAGGCCAGCGCCACCAGCACGATCAACCCGATCCGCGTGAAGATGTTGTTGTCGCCTCCCGTCAGCCACACGCCAGCCAGCGCCGACAGCAGCGTCATCGGCACGATCAGGATGATCGCCAGCGGCAGCGACCAGCTCTCGTACTGGGCAGCCAGCACCAGGAATACCAGCAGCACCACCAGCGGGAAGATATAGATCATGGTGTTGCCGGCCAGCACCTGCTGGTAGGTCACCTCCGTCCACTCGTAGCCGATGCCCTGGGGCAGATTGGCTGCCAGCACTTCCTCGATGGCGGCCTTGGCCTGATCACTGGAGACGCCCGGTGCCGGCGAGCCGTTGATGTCGGCGCTGACATAGGTGTTGTAGTGCATCACGCGGTCCGGCCCGGTGGTCGGCGTCACCTTGACGAAGCTGCCCAGCGGAATCATGCGCCCGTTGTCGCTGCGCACCTTGAGATTGCGGATGTCATCCGGGTCGAGACGCGCCGACTGCTCGGCCTGGGCGCGAACCTGATAGGTACGCCCGAAGCGGTTGAAGTCATTGACGTACAGCGAGCCCATGTAGATCTGCAGGGTCTCGAAGGCGCGTTCCACCGGGACGCCCATGATCATCGCCTGCTCGCGGTCCACATCGATGTCGTACTGCGGCACCTGGATGCGGAAGCTGGAATAGACGCTGCTCAGGCGCGGGTCGGCATTGCCCTTGGCGGTGATGGTCTGCACGGCGGCGAACAGCTGATCGAAGCCCTGGTTGCCGCGGTCCTGCAGCTGCAACTTGAAGCCGCCCGTGGTCCCCAGACCCAGAATCGGCGGCGGCGGGAAGACGGCGACGAAGGCCTCGTCGATGCCGGCAAACTTGCGGTTGAGCTCGGCGGCGATCGCCTGGCCGGAGAGCTGGGGCGACTGGCGATCCTCGAAGTCATCCAGCGGCGTGAACAGGATGCCGGAATTGGAAGCATTGACGAAGCCGTTCACCGACAGCCCCGGGAAGGCCACGGTATGGGCGACCCCCGGTGTCTCGAGTGCCAGCTTCTGCATCTCGTTGATGACCTCGGTGGTGCGATCAAGGCTTGCCGCGTCCGGCAGCTGAGCCATCGCGACCAGATACTGCTTGTCCTGTCCCGGGATGAAGCCGCCGGGCACGCTGTCAAACAGCTTGCCGGTGGCGCCGAGCAGGGCCAGATAGATCACGCCGACGATGACACCGAAGCGCAGCAGCTTCTTGATCAGGCCGGTGTAGCCGTTGGACATCGCATTGAAGGCCCGGTTGAACGGCGCGAACAGCCAGCGTCCGAACAGGCCATCGATGAGGCGTGTCAGCCAGTCCGGCTTGGCACCGTGGGGCTTGAGCAGCAGGGCCGAGAGCGCCGGCGACAGGGTCAGTGAGTTGAAGGCCGAGATCAGCGTCGAGATGGTGATGGTCAGCGCGAACTGCTTGTAGAACTGGCCGCTCAGGCCGCTGATGAAGGCGGTGGGCACGAAGACCGCCGTCAGCACCAGCGCGATGGCGATGATCGGGCCGGTCACCTCGCGCATGGCGATCTGGGTCGCTTCGATGGGGGAGTGGCCCAGCTCGATGTTTCGCTCGACATTCTCCACCACCACGATGGCGTCATCGACCACGATACCGATGGCCAGTACCAGTCCGAACAGCGACAGCGTATTGATCGAGACACCCATCAGCTGCATGACCGCGAAGGTGCCGATCAGCGAGACCGGCACCGCGATCAGCGGGATGATCGAGGCGCGCCAGGTCTGCAGGAACAGGATCACCACGATCACGACCAGCAGGATGGCCTCGAACAGGGTATCGATGACCGCCTCGATGGAGCCGCGCACGAAGACGGTGGGGTCGTAGACGATGTCGTAGCTGACGCCATCGGGGAAGGCATCGGACATCTCGCTCATGCGCTCGCGGACCGCATCCGACAGCGCGATGGCATTCGAGCCGGGGCGCTGGAAGATCGGCATCGCCACCGCATCCTTGCCGTCGAGTTGCGCGCGCAGCGAGTAGCTGTCGGCACCCAGTTCGACACGTGCGACATCCTTCAGGCGCGTCAGGCGGCCATCCTCATCGACACGGATGACGATGTTCTCGAATTCCTGCGTGCTCTCGAGACGTCCGCGCACATTGAGCAGGCGCTGGAACTGGTTGTCATCCGGGGCGGGCTGGGCACCGACGGAACCGGCGGCGACCTGCTGGTTCTGAGCGCGCAGCGCACTGATCACGTCACCGGCAGACAGTCCACGCGCCGCCACGGCGTCCGGGTCCAGCCATACACGCATGGAATACTCGCCAGCACCGAACAGGCGCACGTCACCGACCCCGTCGAGACGGGCGAGGTTGTCCTTGAGATTCAGGCGCGCGTAGTTGGATAGCCACAGCTGGTCATAGCGGCCATCCGGGGAGGTCAGGTGGACCACCATCGTCAGGTTGGGCGAGGCCTTCTCGGTGGTGATGCCAAGCTGCTGCACCTCCTGCGGCAGGCGTGGCGTGGCACGTGCCACACGGTTCTGCACCTGCACCTGGGCCTTGTCCAGATCGGTACCCAGTGCAAAGGTCGCGGTCAGGGTCAGGTTACCGTCGGAGGTCGCCTGGGAGTCCATGTACAGCATGCCTTCGACGCCGGTGATTTCCTGCTCCAGCGGCGTGGCGACGGTCGAACCGATGACTTCCGGGTTGGCGCCCGGGTAGTTGGCGCGCACCACCACGGTAGGTGGCACGACTTCTGGATACTCGGAGATGGGCAGCTGGTACAGTGACAGCAGCCCCGAGATGACGATCAGGATCGACAGCACCGCGGCGAAGACCGGGCGCTTGATGAAGAAGCTGGAGACGTTCACGTACGGCCTCCTGCTGCCTGGCGGTCGGCCTCGGCCAGCGCCGCGGCATCCTGATCATTGTCGTGCGACGGCTGATCCTTCTGGTGTTGCGTCAGGCGAGCGACACGCTCGGCGAGGGCCTTGAGGGCACCATCGTCGGACATCTCGACCAGCTTGGGCGTGATCGGCATGCCCGGGCCTGCCTTGGCGGGGCCGGCGGCCAGCACGCGATCACCGGCGGCCAGGCCATCGGTGACGGCACGCAGCGGGCCAAAGCGCGGGCCAGTGGTGATGCCACGGTAGGCGAGGGTGTCATCTTCGCCGATCACCAGCACGAACTGACGATCCAGATCGGTGCCGATGGCACGCTCCGGGATCAGCACGGCGTCGCGAATCTCGGGGGAGGCGATGCGCAGGCGCGCGAAGGCGCCCGGCCGCAGGGCAGGGTCCTCTGCGGTGAAGGTGGCGCCAATGCGCAGGGTACCGGTGTCGATGTCGACGCTGTTGTCGATGAAGTCGAGCTCGCCCTGGAACGGGAAGTCCTGCTGGCCTGCAAGCTGCAGTTCCACCGGCAGATGATCCTCGGCGGAGACGTCGGCAAAGTCCTGATTCCAGGTCAGCTCGCTGATGTCGATATAGGCGTCCAGCTGGCGAGTTTCCACCAGGGTGGTCAACACGCTCTGACCGGCTTGAACGGTATTGCCGCGCGTGATGCGGGCATTGGACAGTCGGCCATCGATCGGGGCACGCACCGTGGCGTAGTCGAGATCCAGACGGGCGCGCTCGAGCTGGGCGATGGCGGCCTTGAGCTGGGCGTTGAGACCGGAGACGCTGGTGCTGCGTGAATCGGCTTCCTCGCGGGAGATCAGGTTGCGCTTGACCAGGCTGGCCGCGCGTCCGGATTCACTGCGGGCGTTGGCCAGTTCTGCCTTGACGCGAGCCACCTCGGCTTCCAGACGATCAACCTCGGCCTTGAAGGGGCGCTGATCGAGGCGGACCAGCGGGGTGCCGGCGCTCACCTGACTGCCTTCGGTGAACAGGACCTCTTCGATTTCACCGCTCACGCGCGGGCGCAGCTGTACGCTCTGCGGAGATTCCAGGCGGGTGGTGTAAGTGTGCCAGGCCGCGACCGGCTGAGCCTTGGCCGCGACGACTTCCATCGTGGGAGGTGTCGGCTGGGCGCCAGCGGAAGCCTCGTCATCGCCTTCACTGCAGGCGCTGAGCGCAAGGAGACCGCCAAGGGTCAACAGCAGGGAAGAGGCGATACGAGAAAGGCGCGCCGGACGTGAAGGATGTCTCGACATGGGGGAGCTACCGTTGCAGGAGTGGGATGCTGGGCATCCTAGAGAGGCCGGGCAGACGGGATAAGCCCTCTCAGCCACACTGCTTTGGTTCTCAATTTGCACCAATTGTGCAAGGGGACGCGATGACTTGGCATCTGGCTCAGGCGTGGCGGGGGCTTGCTCTCATTCCCCGGCGGCGCTGATGAAGGGGCTGGGTCGGGAATGACCCTGTCTCAACGCAAAAGTCCCGCGGCAGATGCCAGCGGGACGTGTTGTCTTGCGTGTCACTTGCGCCTGTCAGCTCGCGCGCGTCATGACATGGGAGGCGATCTTACTTCTTCTCGCCGAAGTACTTGGTGTGGATGGTGTCGTAGGTACCATCGGCCTTCAGTTCCGCCAGTGCGCCGTTAATCTGCTCGGCCAGGTCCTTGTCACGCTTGCGCATGGCGATACCGAAGCCGTCGCCGAAGTATTTCTTGGGCTCGGTGACCACTTCCCCCACGGCCTTGTAGTTGCCGTTGCCGCCATCGATGAGGGTGGACTTGCCGACCGGGAAGTCGAGGAAGGCGATGTCGAGGCGACCCGCATCCATGTCCAGCACCAGGTCATCGGCGGTGGTGTAGCGCTTGACCTCGGCATTCTTGGCGTAGAGATCCGTGACGTAGTTGTCCTGCAGGGTGCCGCGCTGCACGCCGATGGCCTTGCCTGCCAGGGCCTCGGTGGAGGTGGCGCTCAACGCGCTGTCGGACGGCGCGAACCAGGCAGACGGCGGCGTGATGTAGGTGTCGGAGAACAGCACCTTCTCACGGCGTTCTTCGTTGATGGTCATCGAGGACATGATGGCGTCGTACTTGCGTGCCATCAGGCCGGGGATGATGCCGTCCCATGCCTGGATGACCCACTCGCAGTCGCGGTTGATCTTCGCGCAGATGGCATTGCCCAGCTCGATGTCGAAGCCGGTCAGCTCGCCGTCCGGTGTCTTGTATTCCATCGGCTCATAAGGCACATCGACGCCGATGCGCAGTGTCTCGGCGGCCTGTGCGCCACCGGCCATCAGTGCTGCACCCAGCAGGGAAATTCCCAGAAGCTTCTTCATGTCGTTCCCGTTCCTCGTTGTTGTTGGTCGAGCTGACGTGTCAGCGACACCAGACGCTCCCTGAAAAGGTATCAGGCGTCTGCGCCGATGAAGACAGGACTGTCGTCAGCCATTGTTCTCCACACTAGCCCAGTCCTGCGCTGTGGTGAAGGGGGAAAATGGTCGGATTCAAACGTTCGTTAAACGAGATGCATTGCTGGATCAGGAGTGAAAAACGAAAGAAGCGCCCGGCAAGAGGCGCTTCTTTCAGTTCAATTCAATGGTTTCAAGTGTGCCAGCAGACGTTTCTCCAGCTGCCTGAAGATGGCAATGATGGTGAAGGTCAGACACAGATAGATGGCGGCGACGAACAGGAAGGCTTCGAAGGGGGCATAGAAGCGTGCATAGATGTCACGCGCCGCCCCGGTGAGGTCCAGCAGCGTCACCACACTGCAGATGGCACTGGCATGCAGCATGAAGATGACTTCATTGCCGTAGGCCGGCAGTGCCCGACGGAAGGCACTGGGCAGAATGATGCGACGCATCATCTTGCCGCGTGACATGCCATAGGCGCGTGCAGCTTCCATCTCGCCCTTGGGCGTGGACTGGATGGCACCATGGAAGATCTCGGTGGTATAGGCCGCGGTATTGAGCACGAAGGCCAGCAGCGCCGGGACGAAGGGGTCACGGAAGTACTCCCACAGCCAGGTGTCCTGAATGCTGGGGACATGCACGCTGGTGATTCCCAACGAGATGTCGAAGCCATCGAAGAACACCACCCCGTAGTAGATCAGGTAAAGCTGGATCAGCAGAGGGGTGCCACGGAAGACATAGGTGTACAGGTAGACCGGCATCTTGATCCAGCGGCGGCGCGAGCCGCGCAGGATCGCCAATGGCACGGCCAGCACCAGCCCGATGATCAGCGACAGGAATACCAGCTGCACCGTGGTGACCAGCCCCTCCCAGTAGTGCCAGAGAGTGGTGGCGGTGAAGATGTAGTTGTCGCTCAGCACATCATCGAGCATCTGGCCAAGCTGGGCGATGACGCCTGTCGGGCCCGCATCGTTCAGTTGTTCCATGCGCTGGCCTCCCCGAATCCGGTGTTGTAGCGCTTCTTGAGGCGCGAAAGCCCCCATTCGGACACGGTGGCGATCAGCAGATAGCCCGCCGCGACCGGCAACAGGAAGGTGAAGGGCTCATGGGTCGCCTTGGCGGCCTCGCTGGCGACACGCACCATGTCGACCAGCCCGATCACCGACACCAGGGCGGTGGTCTTGAGCAGTACCATCCAGTTGTTGCCCAGCCCCGGCAGGGCGTGACGCATCATCAGCGGGAAGCGAATGCGCTTGAAGACCTTCCAGTTGCTCATGCCATAGGCGCGTCCGGCCTCGATCTGGCCGGCATCCACTGCCATGAAGGCACCGCGGAAGGTCTCACCCATGTAGGCGCCGAAGATGAAGCCGATGGTGATGACGCCCGCGGTGAATTCGTCGACGTTGACGAAGACATCGATGTCATAGCGGTCATACAGCCAGTCGGTGACCATGTTGATGCCGATCTGACCACCGAAGAACAGCAGCAGCATCAACACGATGTCCGGTACGCCACGGATGATGGTGGTGTAGAGCGTCGCGATCCAGCGCAGTGGCGTGGAACGCGACATCTTGGCGGTCGCTGTCATCAGCCCGAGGGCGATGGCCAGTAGCTGGGCCAGCACGGCCAGCTGCACCGTTACCCAGGCACCCTCCAGCAGACTTGGCCCGTAGCCTTGTAGGTCGATCATGGGAATCCTCCCGTGAAGCGCCGTGCAAACCGCTCAGCGGTTTACTGGCTGTTGGCGGTCGCGGCGCTGGCGAAGTACTTGGCGTTGAGACGCTCGAGCGTGCCGTCGGCCTTCAGCGTGTCCAGTGCCTCGTCGATGGATTTCTTGAGATCACGATCGCGCTGCTTCATGGCGATGCCGAAGCCGTCACCGAAGTACTTCTTCGGTTCGCTGATGGCGCTGCCGGTATTGACGAAATTGCCATCATTGGCCTCGACCAGGGTGTCCTGACCGACCGGCAGATCAAGGAAGGCGACATCGACGCGACCGCTGTCCATGTCCAGCACCAGGTCATCCAGCTTGGTATAGCGACGCACCTCGGCCACGCTGGCGTAGAGGTCGGTGACGTAGTGATCCTGCAGGTTGCCGCGCTGGACACCGATCACCTTGCCCTTGAGAGCCTCGGCATCGAGGCTGTCCGCGCCGGCCAGCGGGCTGTCCGCCTTGACGAACCAGCCGGACGGCGGCGTGAAGTAGGGCGCGGAGAACAGCACCTGACGTTCACGCTCCGGGTTGATGGTCAGCGCGGACATGATGACGTCGTACTTGCGTGCCATCAGGCCCGGGATGATGCCGTCGAAGTCCTGCTCGACCCACTCGCAGCGAGTGGCGAGCTGCTCGCAGATGGCATTGCCCAGCTCGATCTCGAAGCCGGTCAGCTCACCGCTCGGCAGCTTGTAGCCGAAGGGCGCGTAGGGCACGTCGATGCCGAGGCGCAGCGGGTCCGGTACATCGGCGGCCTGCACGGCGCCTGCCGAGATGGCGAGAGTGGAGAGGCCGAGGGTGAGGCCCATCAGGGCGCGTGTCGCGAACTGTTTCATCACTTTCATTCCTGAAATCTCTTGCGCCTCGAGGCCTGCCGATGGCATGGCGCTCGCGGTGCTGAATCATGTGCCGGACACGGGATCACCGTGCCGGGGGAAGCGCCGGCGGAGCGAACGGTTGATCAGAGCCGTCCGTCAGTCCTGTTCATCAGTCCTGCCTGTCAGTACTTGGGCGCCAGGAACTGCTTGAGTCGCTCTGACTGGGGATTGCCCAGTACCTCAGCCGGATCGCCGGCTTCCTCGACCAGACCCTGATGCAGGTAGACCACCTGACTCGAGACGTCGCGCGCGAAGCTCATCTCGTGGGTCACCACCACCATGGTGCGGCCTTCCTCGGCCAGATCGCGCATCACCTTGAGCACGTCACCGACCAGTTCCGGGTCGAGAGCCGAGGTCGGCTCGTCGAACAGCATCACTTCCGGCTCCATCGCCAGGGCGCGCGCGATGGCACCACGCTGCTGCTGGCCCCCCGACATCTGGGCCGGGTAGTAGTCGGCGCGCTCGAGCAGGCCGACGCGATCCAGCAGGCTGCGCGCGTGCGCGATGGCTTCTTTCTTCGGCTTGCCGAGCACGTGGATCGGCGCCTCGATGACGTTTTCCAGCAGGGTCATGTGTGACCACAGGTTGAAGCCCTGGAAGACCATCGACAGGCGCGCGCGCATGCGCTCGACCTGACGCCAGTCCATCGGCTCGCGACCGCGGCGGGTGTCCTTGAAGCCGATCTGCTCGCCGTGGACGAAGATGTCGCCACCGTCCGGCTGTTCCAGCAGGTTCATGCAGCGCAGAAAGGTACTCTTGCCGGAGCCAGAGGCACCGATCAGCGTGATGACGTCGCCCTTGCGTGCCTTGAGCGACAGGCCCTTGAGCACCTGATTGCTGCCGAAGGACTTGGTGATGTCGCGAACCTCGAGGGGCAGCACCTCGCGGTTCGGGGTCTCGATCCCGGGGGATGTCTTGGTCATGCCGTTACTCCGATCCAGACGCAGCGCATCGCTGCCTTGCCAGGCGGCGCGGGCGCGTCCTGAGTCTGCCGCAGGGCGGCACGGACCCGTGGGAACTTGTGCGTTGTCGACACGGCGGCACAGGGTGCATGACGTCGCCAGGCGAGACTGAATCTCGCTGGCGGCTGGCCATGTCGTCGCAGCCGCTCGAGTGGTATCACGGTCGTGATCGTGAAAGGGGGCAGATTCTACCAGCTCAACGCTGGGTTAACTGCTTCCTTGGAGCGTCGCCGGATACGACTTTGGTTGAGCGCGTGTCGGCAAGAGTCGCTGGCTGGCGACAGGAGGGACAGAACGGCAGGAATGCGTCATGAGTGGGGACCTTGTTGTCATTATTGGGGGCGCCCACCCTGCCGATGCGCCGTGCTGCGTGGGGCAGTACGGCGGTGGCTGGCGAGTGGGGCGCATTTCATGATCAGGCTGTCTCGGGGGGAGCACAGCTGGCCAGCAGCAAGGCGGCGCGGGCGCCGATCTCGACACTGGCATTGGGGAATACCACGCTCAGCGGCGTGTCCCCGATGATGCAGGGGCCCGCCTGCGCGTCCCGGGCGATCAGCGTGCCGGGGGCGAAGCGGGTGAAGTTGGCGACGTCCTCGCTGAAGCACAGCGCGAAGTCTGCGGAGTGGCGCATCAGCTCCACTTCCACCTTGAAGTAATCCATGGCATCGGGATCAGACTCATCCGGCGGCGTTCCGGTGGCCAGAGCCGCGAGCAGGCGGGACATCGGCGCCAGTGCCGCCATGTCATTGGCGCCGAACGGACGCACCTGGCCCAGCTCCAGCGTGAAGGCATCGGCATCATGGTAGTGGCGCGAGTAGTGCGAGAAGGTCCAGCTGTGCTGATGTTGATGCAGCACGGCCTGGAGGCCGGCAGCGCTCAATATCGACCACTGTGAGGGACTGATGGCCTCTCCCTCGCTGAAGGGCACCACGGCAAAGCGCGGGTAGTGGCTGTCGCGGATCGCGGTATGCATGTCGTAGTGCAGGCGTCGCGTGCCATCGGCCGGCGGGAAGCGGGCGTAGAAGTCATCCACTGCCGCCATCAGCTGGCGGGCGCGTGCCGGCTCATCATCGGCTGGACAGTCATTGGCCTTGCCGGCAACCGCGTTGCCGGCGTCCACCGAGATGGCGGTCGCCGTCTCGGTACGTCGGAACAGCCGATTGAGGTTGGTCGCATGGAAGCGCTCACCGGTGCGGATGGCGGGCAGGTTGCCCAGAATCAGCAGCAGCGGGGCACCGGCGATCAGGTGGCCGCTCTCGAGACCGGCGATCAGCTCACCCAGCAGTTCGATGGGCGCCGTCTCGTTGCCGTGAATTCCCGCCGAGAGCACGCAGGGGCGAGCCGCAGGCCCTTGGGTGTCCGGACAGATCTCCAGCACACCGGGGGCGACGATCTCATAGCGCCCACCGGGGATGCGTCCCATGCCACGCGCGCTGGCGTGGCCTTCGAGTGTCAGGTCAAGCCAGTCGGCAATCACGGGGTGGAGTGCTCCCTTGGGCTGTCCTGGCCGGTATCGGAAGATTCGGTCAGGTGGGTGGATTCGAAGATCTTGTCGGCACTGGCGGCCACGAAACCCTGATACAGATTGCCGTCGGCATCCGGATAGCGACGGGCGAACTCGTAGTAGCAGGTCGCGATCTCGTGCTGCTCGCCGCCGGCGAAGGTGAAGGTCTGGCGGTCGGCGAGGGTGGAGGCCTGCTCAAGCAGGACCTCGGGTGAGCCCTTGATGCGTCCGCCGGCCGGATTGATGCCCAGGCCAAGCGCTTCCACGCGCGTCAGCACCTTGTCGAGCGTGTCATGACGGGTAAGTACATTGACGCTGATGGTGAAGTGATTGGCGCGCAGGCCGATGATCGACAGCCAGGCCGCGTATTCGCTCTCCTCCATCAGACGCTGATACTGCTCGAAGGTCGGCGCGTCCCACAGGCGACCTGACCACAGCACGGAGGGCTGGGTGGCGGCATCCGGCGAGATCTGGCTGACCAGACCATCGATGATCGACTGGGCGCGCTCGGAAAGCTCATGACATTTCAGCTCGGAGAGGAAGACGCGCGGCATGTCGGGAGACGGCGGCAGATAGCCGAAGGCGCGCAGTTTCTTCTCGCGGAAGTCATAGGGGGCGAAGCGGGTGTAGCCGAGCGCCAGCAGATGAGGTTCCAGCGCGCTCAGGGTGATCGGCCCGCGGTCGAAGGTCCGGAAGGCCACGTGGTCGTTGACGATGGTCTCGCCGTCGGCCACGAAGGCATCCTGGATCTGTTGGGCCTGGGGCGTCATGGCGACGTAATCATCCCACAGGGCGCTGAAGAACTGCTGGATATCCATGGCACGAGCTCCCTCTGAACTGAGTTGCCCAGTGCAGCGAGGTGTCACTGACACTGGGCGACGGCATGTGGCGGTTGGCAGCAGGGCAGCGCACTCGGCGAGACGCTGCCTCGGCAGATTGTCAGCTCACCATTGGCGAGCCGCTGGCGCGTGGCAAGAGGCAAGGTCGGTTGGATGAAAGCGGCTGTCCGCACCATGTAAACGTCACGTGTCGGTTTAGACCTTGGGTGGAGCCTGCGCCGTGAGCAAGCGCCTGCGTCATCAGCTCTCGCCGTCAGCGACGGGACATGTCTCACCCTGCTCGACCTTGATCAGTGAATCGGTGGCGAAGCCGAGCTCGGCGGCCTGATCGACCAGCGCCTGATAGGTGCCGTCATCCAGCTGCGGCTCGCGCGCCAGTATCCACAGGTAGTCGCGATCGGCACCGGCCACCAGCGACCACTGATAGTCATCATCCAGTGCCAGCACGTTGTAGCCACCATAGAAGGGGCCGAAGAAGCTGACCTTGAGGGCCGCGGTCTCGCTGCCCTGAGTGAAGTAGGCTCGCCCTTCGGCCTGACTCCATTCGCCCTTGTCGGCATCAAGGCCGCGATTGATGACGCGCACGCCGCCGTCCTCGCGGGGCGAGTAATCGGCGGTGACGCAGCTCAGTCCCTCCTCGAAGCTGTTGGGCAGGCGGGCTATCTCGTGCCATTGCCCGTAGTAGCGTTCGAGCTGGAAGTCCCCGACGGGCTGGGTGCCGGACGGGACACCGGCACAGCCGCCAAGGAGGCTGAGGCCAGCGAGCGAGAGGGCGAGATGCGGCAGGCGTGTCATTGGCGGGCTCCATGAGACAGGACGCCCCGGCGAATCGTCGCGGGGCGTCGTTACGTGATGAAAGGATGCACAGACATCCTTCTCTCATTGGGGCGTCTGCGGTTGTCTCAAGAGGGAGGGGGCATCATTCGTGGTGGAGGCTCACAGCACCAGGCGCAGCGGGTTGGCCGCGACCACTCGCCCGCGGCCACGTTGCTTGGCTTCATACATGGCACCGTCCGCACGCGCGATGATGGTTTCCGGCGTGGCACCGGAGAAGGGGAACAGACAGACGCCCACGCTGGCGCTGACACCGATGATCAGCGGCTCGCCGTCGACCTCGAGGTGGATGGGCCTGCTGATCGCATCCACCAGACGATTGGCCAGTGTTTCCGGGCCCTGGCGGCTATCGCCTTCACGACTGATCAGCACGAGAAATTCATCGCCTCCCAGGCGGCCGACGATATCGTTGCCACGCAGGGTGTCTCCGAGTCGTTCGCCGATGATGCTCAGGACCTGGTCGCCGATATGGTGACCATGGCGGTCATTGATGGGCTTGAAGCCATCCAGGTCGATGAACAGCGCAGCCTGTATGACGCCGGGTGCCTGGATGTCGAGCACCTGATCGAGATGCTCCATCAGGGCGCGTCGATTGAGCAGTCCGGTGAGCGAGTCGCGTGTCGCGTGGTCACGCAGATTGTCTCGCTCGTCGGTGACGTGACATTCGCGCAGGAACAGCAGGCGGCTCTGTCGCTCTCGCGAGTAGGCGCTCATGCCGGCCAGCAGGTTGGCGGACATCATGAAGAAGGCTTCGTTGGCTTCCACCAGCACGCCGGTACCACTGTGCAGGATCGCGCAGCTGGCGGTGCAGCCCATCCAGATCAGCAATCCGCAGGCCAGTGCATAGATGAACTGCAGCCCCAGCAGGGTGTAGGTCCAGAACACCAGCAATAGCAGACTGACGAAATAGGCCGGGAATTCACCCTCATGCATCTCATGGTGATCCACTGCGTGGTCATTGCCGAGATGGAACATGGCCAGCGTGCCCAGCGCCGCGCTCAGGGAGGCCAGGCACAGCAGGCCATTGACCCGGTGTCTGTATCGCGCATGGCGTGACAGCAGGAACAGGCTCAGGACACTGGCGAGAATGCCGGCGCGCAGCAGCAGCAGGCTCTCGAAATGGTGGGTAAGACTTATCTCGATCAGCGCATAGGACGCGAACATCACACAGCTCAGCGGTATGGTGAACCGGCTGAGCTTGTGTGAGGTCTCGATCTGTTGTCGACGATAGCGTCGTTCCAGGGTGTCATCCGCAAAGCAGAGCGTCATGGGATTCATGGGCGGTACCTGAGTAGCCAGAGTCTCAGGATGCCATCGCCTTGCGTGGTCTGCTGCCGGGACTGGACGAATTGAATCACTGAGCTTCAACGCTCGCGGGCCGTCGTCAGTCCAGCTGGCGCGCTGTGACGCGCAATGCCGATTCCACCATGTCGTAATCGACGTAGCAGCCTTGCAGGTGCCGGCGCCCGGTGGTCGGGTCGAAGGACCGGCGCCCGTGCATCACGCGGCGGTTGTCGAAGGCCACCATCTGACCGGCCTCGAGCTTGAGGTGCAGGCGGAAGTCCGGTTCGCGCAGGATGCTCCAGTAGTGGCGGTAGGCGGCGTACCAGGCCTGCATCCGTTCCAGCGGCAGGCGCAGGCTATCGCGGATCCAGTTGTTGAAACGCACCTCGATGACCTTGCCGCTGGCATCCAGGTGGATGACCGGTTCACGCACCACGAGATCGGTCTGCTCATCCGCGAAGCGAAAGTCCACCGGCGTCTCGGCCAGCAGGCGGAAGGCGGCAGGGTCACGCCGGCGCAGTTCCTCGGCGACGGCCATGCCGTCACCGAAGATCGACTCACCGCCCTCGGCGTCATTGACCAGGCAATAGAGCATCTGGATGTCCGGCGGTTGGCGCCAGTTGGGCAGATCCGTGTGCAGTTCCAGCGCGATGGGCGTGTAGGCGGCATTGTTGGGCGCCTGCTTGGAGAAGACCTCGAAGCGCCCGCCGAAGTTGGTGGCACGGATGGGGCCGATGGTGGCCGCGATGGCATCGATCTCACCGCCTTCACAGGTGCCGCCGTCCAGAATCGCGAAGCCGTCGCGGCACAGCGCTTCCAGCCAGCCAAGTCGTGCGGCGCCGCCGGCCATGTAGTCGGCAAAGGCGGTAACGTGAGGCTGATGGCCCTGCTGCCAGGCGCGGCTTGAGGGGACCGGCGTGGCTGGCGGCGCATCACTCGGACGACGTTGCAGCAACCAACCGGCATCGAAGCGACTGGTGTGGCCGTCCTGCCAGATGACGACGAGATTGCCTTGCTCGACACGCAACTGATGCACCGTCAGGGCCGCATCATCCATGAGCATGAAGGTGCGCTCGAAGGTCTGCGGATGACGGCAGGCGTCGCAGGCGCAGTGATCACGCAGCCAGATCAGCGGAAAGCGTGCCTGATCCCCATCGGCCCAGCTCAGAGTCGCCAGTGCCTCGTCATGGGTCGCCTGAATCAGGGGAGTGCCGCGATGATGGGGCTGATATTCCTTCATGTCCCACTGATGACGCGTGCCGGCATCCGTCGCTGCCGTGTCGGTAGTGTCGGTAGTGTCGATAGTGTCGTTCGTATCGATAGTGTCGTTCGTCACGCTAGTGTCGCCAATACCATCAGTGTCGCTGGTACCGAAAGTGTCGGAATCAGATGCGGTGAGAGTCTCCATGGGCGCCTTCCTTGTCTCTGTCGGTGTCGGTGAGTCTTGTGCTGAGAGTGAGTCTATTGTCTTGCGTGTCATGAAGGCTGACCAACGCGAAATATGACGTCCATGGCTTAGCTGAGCTAATGTGTGGTCATGCTCCTCCATTGTCCGCCACGAGATTGCCATGCACGACTCACCTTCCTCGCCGCCGAGTGTCTTGCCTGTTTCCTTGTCCAGCCCGTTGCCACCCCTGGCCTGGCTGCAGGCCTTCGAGGCGGCGGCACGCCTGATGAGTTTCACGAGGGCGGCCGAGGAGCTGAGCGTCACCCAGTCCGCCATCAGTCAGCGTATCCGCCAGCTGGAGGATCGGCTCGGCCAGCCGCTGTTCGTGCGCCATGCTCGCAGTCTGAATCTGACACCGGCCGGGCAGGCCTGGCTGCCGGCGCTGCAGGATGGCTTCCAGCGTCTGCAGGAGGGCACGCTGGAAGTCTTCGGACCCTCGCGCGCCGCGCCGGTGAGTCTGCGTGCGACGCCGATGAGCCAGCAGGCCTGGTTGTTGCCGCGTCTGGCCAGCTTTCATCGAGATCAACCCGAGATCGCCCTGCGGCTGGTGAGTGCCTTCTGGGCGCGTGATTTCGATGGCGAGGAAGTGGATATCGAACTGCGCTATGGCCAGGGGGACTGGCCGCAGGTCGAGGCGATCAAGGTGGGAGCGGAGCAGGAGCGGATGATCGTCGTGGCAAGCTCGGCACTGAGCGCCCGGTTGAGCACGGCGGCGGATCTGACCGGAATGACGCTGCTGCATGCGGCGGGATTCGCGGTGGGCTGGCGTCGCTGGCTGGTCGCGGCCGGTCAGCTGGGACTGGAGAAGACGACGTCCACCATCAGTTGTGACACCCAGGTCATGACACTGGAAATGGCGCGTCTCGGCATGGGCGTGGCGCTGGTGCATGAAGGCCATTTTCAGCAATGGATGGCCTCCGGCAATGGCGGACTGGAGCAGGCCTTCCCGCTGGCGATTCCTGCCGAGCAGCATTTCTGGCTGGTACGTTCCTCCCAACGTCCCATGCGACCCACGGCCCAGCGTGTCTGGGATTACCTGATGGAAAAGCCAGCAGTGACCGACTCAGGTACTGCTCTTGATGCATCGGGGAATCGCAATGGCGGGCCCGCCGCGGCACACCCTGATTGATATACCGTTAGCTTAGGCCCGGCGGTTGAGAGGGTGAGCGGTCGCTATTCATTGCCCGGATCTTCTTGTCTGCCTGCCTGGCTGCCTGGCTGCCTGGCTGCCTAGCTGCTTGGCTGTCAGGCGATCAGTCGTGAGCCGTCGGGCAGCGTGACAATGGCGATTGATGGAAGAAGCGTTCCAGCAGGGCATACAGCTCGGGATAGGCGATTTCGAGAGTGTCCGGTGCGGTAAAGAAATACTCGCAGCACACGGCGAAGCATTCGGCGGGGTGACTGGCGGCGTAGTCATCGATCGGCGTGGGAATGCCGTGTGCCAGGCGCTCGCTCAGGTCATCCCAGACGGCGGTGAAGGTGGCGTGCCATTCCTGAGCGCTGATGTGGACAGGCAGAGGCGGAAAGCCATCGGCATCGGTGGCGTTGGCCATGTCGAGCTTGTGGGCGAATTCGTGGATGACCACATTGAAGCCGCTCCAGTCACCGCTGGCGGCCAGGTCCTGCTGCGTGACCACCACCGGCCCCTGGTACCAGGTCTCACCGGCCCGGGTGTCCTGGAAGACATGCACCACGCCTGCCTCATCCATCTCTTCCACTTCACGGCGGATGGCCTCGAGCGGCAGCATGATCTCATGGACGCGAGCGCCGGCATCCTGCCAGCGCTCGGCATGCGCCCAACCATTGAGCAACAGCATCGCCTGAGCCGCCAATGCCAGCGCCTCGACCTCCTCGAGAGGCTCGGCGCTGGTCAGCTTCCAGTCATGCAGTTGCCGCCGGGCGCGGCGCTCGAGACGCGTGAGCGCCTCGGCGTCGAGTCCCTCGAGGATCGGCAGACGCTCGCGGACGGATTGCCACAGGGTGTCCCCCTCCTGGGTCTGGGAAGAGAAGGGGGCTGAGGCGTCGGCATCATGGCCGTGGCGCTCGGATCGCTGCCACAGTCGTTGCCACCAGAGGGGCATCGAGTCAGTCCTGACGACTGCCGGACTTCCAGGACCAGTCGCGCAGGCGCAGGTCGAAGAGGTCCTTGCGACGGTCCTTGAGGTTGGTCACCGAGCCTTCGCTGCGCACGACCTTGAGGCGTTCCAGATCAAGATCCGAGAACATGATCATCTCGGTGTTCGGGGTCGTCTCGGCCATCACCGCATCATGCGGGAAGGAGAAGTCAGAGGGCGAGAATACCGCTGACTGGGCGTACTGGATGTCCAGACTCTCGATGGACGGCAGGTTGCCGACACTGCCGCAGACCACCACATAGCACTCGTTCTCGATGGCGCGCGCCTGGGCGCAGTGGCGGACGCGCAGGTAGCTGTTCTTGGTGTCGGTCCAGAACGGCACCATCAGGATGTCCATGTCCTGGTCGGCCAGCAGACGTGACAGCTCCGGGAATTCCACGTCGTAGCAGATCAGCATGCCGATGCGACCGGCGTCGGTCTCGAACACGGCCAGCTCGTCGCCGCCCTTGATGATCCAGTCACGGCGCTCCTGAGGCGTGATGTGCAGCTTGGCCTGACGGTCGATCTCGCCATCGCGGTGACAGAGATAGGTGACGTTGTAGAGCTCGTTGTCATCACCGACCTCCACCATGGACCCGGCCACGATGTTGATGTTGTAGGCCACCGCCATGCGCGAGATTTCCTGCTTGAAGCGCTCGGTGAAGCCGGCGAGGAAGCGGATGCAGCGCACCGGGTCACTCTGGTCTTCCAGCAGGCCGATCAGCGGCGTATTGAACAGCTCCGGGAAGACGGCGAAGTCGCTCTGATAGTCCGAGAGGGCATCGACGTAATATTCCACCTGCTGCAGCACGGATTCGACACAATCGAACTTGCGCATCTGCCACTGGACGGCGCCGACGCGAATCATCGTCTTGCGGCTTTCCAGCACACGCTCGACCGGCTCGAAGAGGATGTTGTTCCACTCGAGCAAGGTGGCATAGCCCTGTGAGCTCTCGTCTTCCGGCAGATACTGGCGCATCAGGCGCTTGACCAGAAAACCATTGGCCAGCTGGAAGGACAGGATGGGGTCGTAGATCTCGCGTCGCTCGACCTTGTCGATGTAGTCGGTCGCGGACAGCTCCGCGGCATACTCGTGATACTGGGGAATGCGCCCACCGGCCAGAATCGAGCGCAGATTCATGGAGCGACACAGTTCCTTGCGCGCTTCATACAGGCGGCGGCCGAGACGATAGCCCCGGTAGTTGGGGTCGATCAGGACATCCAGGCCATAGAGCGCATCTCCCTCGGGGTTGTTGAGGATGACTTCGCGCTGACCGATCAGATCATCGTACTTGTGCGGGTTCGAGAAGGCGTCGTAATCCACCAGCGCCGTCAGCGCGACCCCGACCAGCATCTCGCCGTCCTCGATCACGATCTGACCATCGGGGAATTCCGCGACCAGGCGATTGATGGTGTGTTCCGGCCAGGCGCCGCCGATGTCGTCGTAGATGCCGTCCATCAGGCGTTTCAGCTGGGGGTAGTCGGATTCCTGCAGGTTGCGCAGGTTAAGGTGCAGGTCTTCGACGGACATCGAGACTCCTTGGGAAATGAGTGATGAGAGCAGGGCGAGACGCGGCGGGTGCGACAGCTTGGATCCATTATTCGCGCTGTCGAGGCCGAGTGTCATCAATATCCTTTGGTCAATGACCGGCGCGTGTCGCGAATCCCTCCTCAATGGGTCCAACCTCGCGCCACTGCAAGGGTGAGCGGGTGGAAGCACGGCGAGCGGCGTATCAGCGGGATATTGAACGAATGCTCATTTTGCTTGCATTTGCGCGGCACAACGTCCAAAACATTGCCATGGGCAAGACGCCCACGGCGACGTCATGCCGAACATCTTGAGCTTGAATGACACCGGAGGATACCTGCATGACCCCAGTACTCTATGAATTGCGAGGCCGTGATGACCGTCTGCGTTTCTCGCCGTTCTGCTGGCGCGCGCGGCTGGCCCTGGCCCACAAGGGCATCGAGGCGGAACTCGTTCCCATGCTGTTCACCGACAAGAGCCCGATCGACTTCTGCGATTCCACCACGGTGCCGGTACTCAAGGATGATTTCGGCGTGTCGATGGACAGCTACGACATCTTCCAGCACCTGGACGAGCATTATCCGGATGCAGGCCATGGCCCGCTGATCGGCGATGCACTGGCAAGGGCGCGCCTGAATTTCGTCAAGGTCTATGCCGAGCAGGTCATGGCCGTCGGTTTCTTCCGCCTGGTGGCGCTGGATCTGGTGCAGGCCATTCACCCGGATGACCGTGAATACTTCCAGAGCGCCCGAGAAGCCCGCTTCGGCATGTCGTTCGAGGAGTTCCACGATGTCGAGATCGCCCGTGGCATTCTCGACAGCGCCTTCAAGCCGTTGCGTGGCCTGCTGGGCAATCAGCCCTTCATGGATGGCGAGTCACCGGCGGCGGCGGATTACCTGATCTTCGGCTTCTTCATCTGGGCCCACATCGTCTCCGACACCTCGCCCTTCGGCGAGACGGAAGACCCCGCTGATCCGCTGGTGCAGTGGCGCGAGCGCATGATGGATCTCCATGACGGCATGGCACGCAAGTCGCCGCGTGCCAGCGAGATCCCGCAATAATCCCTCGATCGCGTCAGCGATGCGCTTCCTGATGGCTCGAACGCTTCCAGGCGTTCGGGCCATGTCGTCTTGCCCTCGAAAAGGTGCTCACGATGATTGACCTGTATTACTGGACCACGCCCAACGGCCACAAGATCACGATCTTTCTGGAAGAGGCCGGCCTCGAGTACCGACTCATTCCGGTGAACATCAGCAAGGGCGAGCAGTTCGCGCCAGCGTTTCTGGCCATCTCGCCCAACAATCGCATGCCGGCGATCGTCGATCATGCGCCGGCCGATGGTGGCGAGCCGATTTCCGTGTTCGAATCCGGCGCGATTCTGGAATATCTGGCCGACAAGACCGGCCAGTTCCTGCCGCGCGAGACGCGCCCACGCAATGATGTGCTGCAGTGGCTGCATTGGCAGATGGGCGGCCTGGGGCCGATGCTCGGTCAGGTGCACCACTTCACGCACTACGCGCCAGAACCGGTGGAGTACGCCATCGAGCGCTATCACAAGGAAGGCGAGCGCCTCTACGGCGTTCTGGAGCGCCAGCTTGCGGGGCGTGAGTTCGTGGCCGGTGACGAGTTGAGCATCGCCGACATGGCCATCTGGCCGTGGCTGAAGGCCGAGAAGCAGGAGATCGATCTGGCCCGCTTCCCGGCGGTGGCTGCCTACCGCACTCGCATGGCCGAGCGTGATGGCGTCAGGCGGGCGATGGCGCGCATCGACGACATCAATCCGGCGGCCAATGTGGCGATGGATGAAGAGGCGCGTCGCCATCTGTTTGGCCAGGGCCGCTGAGTCGCGCTGGTACGTGAGGCCTGCGGGGCTAGGGCTGCCCCCAGTCCTTGGGCACATGGCGCCGGATACGATCCAGCAGCGCGCCCAGCTTGCGCGGCGGGTGCCCGAAGGGATAGTGCAGGCTGACCGGAATCGAGGGTCCTTGCCACTCGGGCAGACAGGCCTCGAACTGGCCGGGATGTGCCACGGAGCGGGTGCGCACGTGGTGGTCCGGCAGCAGGCCGATACCGGCGCCATGCGCGATGTGGTCGGCATGTACCACGACATTGTCGACCGTGAAGCGTGAGGGCGGCAGGCTCACTCGGTACTCGCCCTGTTCCGGATGGTGGAGCACCAGATCGGGATGATGGCGGTCGATCAGGTTGACCCAGTCGTGGGAGGCAAGCTCGCCGGGATGCTGCGGATGGCCATGCTGGCGCAGATAGTCCGGGTGGGCATACAGATGCTGACGCTGGTGGCCCAGCACCTCGTCACGCAGGCCGCTGTCACGGGTCGGACCTTCCCACAGCCACAGCATGACCTGATCATCCTCACGTGTCGGAGGCTGCAGGTTCGAGGTCAGCGTCAGGCGAATGCCCGGATACTCCTCGATGAACTCGGTAAGCAGACGATTGAACCAGCCACGCAGGAAATGCGGGTGGACGCTGATGCTGAGATCACCGCTCACCTCCTCGCGCAGCTCGTCCAGTGCCATCTGCGAGCGCTCGCCCAGCGACAGCATCTGCTGGCAATACTGATGGAACAGCGTGCCGGCCTCGGTGGGAATCAGGCGGTTGGCCTGGCGATGCAGCAGCGGCTGACCAAGCTGATACTCGAGATGACTGATCCGACGGCTGAGCGTGGACTTGGAGATACCGAGGTGTTCGGCGCCGGCGCCCAGGTTGCCATGGCGCATGATGGCATCGAAGGCACTGAGGCCCTGAAATTCGTCAAGTACGGGAGGCATGGATTGGTGGCACCTGAGACTGTCTGCCACTCGGGCAGCCGATGGCATGAAAGAGAGCGTGGAGGCAGAGTGCGCCGCGGATCTGGCACAAGGGCCAGTGGCGAGTTGCCGATTTGGCCAGCATTGTAGCCGATTTGGCGGGGGGAGTGGCATGCATGAAAGTGATTCGCGTTCTCTGCTGGCGGGCGCGTTCAGATAATGGGGCTCACGATTCCAGCTTGTTGACGCCCATCCGCGCCCGAGCGGGATGCATGTGGCGGGTGGGCGCGGCATCATGGCATGCAGCAGTGGCACGCGCTGTCGCTGCGTTTCACTCTTCCAAGGCCCTTTCGCGGCCTGACAAAGGACCTCGTGATGTCACTCGCCACGCGCTTGCGCGCTCACTTTCGCTCATGCCAGGAATCCGCCTGCCTGAGACGCACCTCTCTGACGGCCCGCTCGACACTGCTGATGACGCTGGTGGCGCTGCTGGCGGCACCGGTGCAGGCCGACGAACCCACCCGGATTCGCGTCATGGCCGCCGCCTCGCTGCATGATGCGATGGATGCCATCGAGGCCCGCTACGAGCGCCTCGCCAACGTGGATATCCTGCCGGTCTACGCCTCGTCCTCGACCCTGGCGCGTCAGCTGGCCAATGGTGCTCCAGCCCAGCTGTATCTGTCGGCCAACGAGCGCTGGATGGACTGGCTCGAGCAGCAGCCCGGCGTGGTGGTGACAGGGCGTCATGATCTGCTGGGCAATCGTCTGGCGCTGGTAGCCGCCGGGGCAAGTTCTCTGGATGCCGGCGTCAGCAATGCCCGGGACGTGACGGACGTGGCCAAGCGACTGGCCGCGACGGGCGACGCCTCCCGGCTGGCGGTGGGGGACCCGGATCACGTGCCGGCGGGCATCTATGCACGTCAATCGCTGGAATCGCTGGGTCAGTGGCAGGCACTGCGCTCGCATCTGGCCAGTGCCGAGGATGTGCGTGCGGCGCTGGCGCTGGTCGAGCACGGTGAAGCCCCACTGGGCATCGTCTACTCGACGGATGCCTCCGTCAGTCATCGCGTTCATCAGATCGGCCTGCTACCCGAGAGCAGCCACGACCCCATCCACTATCCTGCCGCCTTGATCACGCGGGGCGGGGGTGCGCCCGACGAGGCAGCGGAAACCTTCGCCCACTGGCTGTCCAGCAATGAGGCAGGGGCCATCTTCCATCGCTTCGGGTTCACCACCCTTGGGACCCAGACTGCACCCGCCACCGCTGACAGCCAGTGAGAGCGCCCCGGCGGCCGGCATGTCCCGGAGGCACGCGGGCCGCTACACTGGAGGTTTTCCGTGGCATCATTGCGGCAATGACGTGGCTGGCAGAGCGAATCATCGAGCGGGCCATGGCGATGCCATGGGCGCGAGTCGTCTCGTGATCGCGCTGCCCTGCGCCACCTGATCTTGTTCGAGGAGAGTGCATGCTGAGCGCACTGGAATGGGAAGCCCTGAGTCTGAGTCTCAAGGTCGCCTGCGTGGCTGTCGGCTTCAGTCTGATTCCCGGCTTCGCCGCGGCCTGGTGGCTGGCACGACGCGAGTTTCGTGGCAAGGCGCTGGTGGATGGCCTGTTGCATCTGCCACTGGTGCTGCCACCGGTGGTGGTCGGCTATCTGCTGCTGGTCACCTTCGGACGCAACGGCGTCATCGGTCAGTGGCTGGCGAAGATCGATATCGTGCTGCCCTTCACCTGGCAGGGCGCCGCCGTCGCGGCAGCGGTCATGGCCTTCCCGCTGATGGTGCGTGCCATGCGCCTGTCGCTGGAGGCCATTGACCCGGGGCTGGAGGCCGCGGCTCGTACCCTGGGGGCCAATCCGCTGCGGGTGCTGTTCACGGTGACGATGCCGCTGGCGCTGCCCGGTATTCTGACCGGCGGCATGCTGGCCTTCGCGCGCGCGCTGTCGGAATTCGGCGCCACCATCACCTTTGCGGCCAACATTCCCGGCGAGACCCGTACCTTGCCCCTGGCGCTCTATACCCTGATCCAGACGCCGGGCGAGGAGGGCGCGGCCGCGCGTCTGTGTCTGATCGCGGTGGTGATCGCGATGCTCTCGCTGTTGTCTTCCGAATGGCTGGCGCGCCGGGCCCGACTCCGGATGGAGGGGCGTGATGCTTGATTTCCACCTTTGCCGCACGCTGGGCGCCTTCCATCTCGATGCCGAACTCAAGGTGCCGGCACGCGGGGTCACGGCGCTGTTCGGACGTTCCGGCAGCGGCAAGACCAGCATCCTGCGCATGATCGCAGGGCTCGACCGCCCGGATCATGGTCATCTGCGTCTCACGGGCGAGTGTCTGATCGGCGGCGAGCATGATCACTGGGTGCCTGCCCATCGGCGCAATCTGGGCGTGGTCTTCCAGGAGCCTCGTCTGTTTCCGCACTACAGCGTGCGCGGCAATCTCTGCTACGGCATGCCGCTGGCACTGACGCGTGCTCAACGCCAGCGCAACCGTGACCACCTGCACGAGATCGTCGCGCTGCTGGGCATCGAGGACCTGCTGACGCGCATGCCGGGTCAGCTGTCGGGTGGCGAGGCGCGGCGTGTCGCCATCGGACGCGCCCTGCTGTCACGCCCACGCATGTTGTTGCTGGATGAGCCGTTGACCGGCCTTGATGGCGCCCGCAAGCAGGAACTCCTGCACTACATCAGCCGCCTGGCTCGCGAGATCGAGATTCCGATCCTGTTCGTCAGTCACGATACCCGGGAGCTGTTCGCCGTCGCGGACCGCCTCGCGCTGGTCGACAACGGGCGCATCACCGCCAGCGGCGAGATCGGCGACATGCTGTCACGTCTTGATCTGGCCCCGCAGACAGGCCGTTTCGAAGCCGGCTCACTGCTCAGCGCCGAGGTGCTCTCGCACGATGAGACGCATCAGCTGACCCGTCTGGGGCTCGGGGCGGGATTGAGTCTCAAGCTGGCGCGCCTGGCGATGCCGGTCGGGCGTCGGGTACGCCTGCGACTGCGCGCCCGTGATGTCAGCATCGCGCTGGAAACCCCGCTGAATACCAGCCTGCGCAATACGCTGCCCGCCGTGATTCACGAGATCGAGAGCGAGCGCGGCCACGCCAGTGCGGAACTGGTGCTGGGCATCGCCGGCCAGCGGCTCAGAGCGCGCGTGGACCGGCTGGCCTGCGAGGAGCTGGGGCTCAAGGTCGGCCTTGGTGTCAAGGCATTGATCTCGAGCGTCGCGCTCTCCGGCCCGGACGTGATCAGTCTCGATGTCGGAGACGAGGCCGCGCAGCAGGATGAGGCGGCCGGCACCAGCGAGACGACGTCTCCCTGACTCTCCCGCTATCCCGCTCCCCTGAGCCCCCTCGGGCCGGGCATTCTGGTAATGTGCCTCGCTCGGTATCCATCGACAAGGAAGACCCTGATGCAGCTGACCCACCTGTGGCGCTACCCCTTGAAGTCAGGCGCCGCCGAGGCACTTGAGAGCACGACTGTCGGCGAGGAAGGCCTGACGCAGGACCGCCGTTTCGTGGTGGTCGCGGCACGCGGCAAGTTCGTCACCGCACGCACGCATCCGCAGATGCAGCGTCTGGCACTGCGCGAGCAGTCGCCGGGCCACTGGCGGCTGTGGCAGCTGGACCGCCCGGCCTGCGGTGAGGTGAGCTTCGCGACCCGTGATGAGGCCGAGCGTCTCGACATCCAGGTGTGGGCAGACCAGTTCAGCGCCCTGAGCGTCAGTGACGAGGCGGATGCCTGGTTGAGCGAGCAGCTCGGCATGCCGGTGCGGCTGTGCTGGCTGGGCGAGCGCTCCGAGCGCTATCGCGAGATCATCCGACAGCGCGTGAGTGCCGCGGACGGCTTCCCGCTGCTGCTGGCCAACCAGGCCTCGCTGGAAGCGCTCAATCGCGAGACGCCGACGGCGGATCACGGCATGAACCAGTTCCGGCCGAATCTCGTGATCAGCGGTGCCGAGGCCTGGGCCGAGGATGGCTGGCAGGAGGTGATGATCGGCGAGGTACGTTTCCGCCTGGTGTCATCCTGCACGCGTTGCGCGATGGTCAATGTCGACCCGGCCACCGGCGAGAAGCGCGGTGACAGGGAGCCGCTGACGACACTGGCGCGGGTGCGCCGTTTCGAGGATGGCCAGGTGCACTTCGGCTACAACCTGGTGGCGGTGGACCCGACGCGCCAGCCGCCGCTGCGGGTCGGTGATCCTGTCGAGGTCACGGCCTTCAAGTGACGCCTCGCGTCTGCGTTCAGGGGGCGGTTGGCAAGGCTCAGTCCGGCGGTCCGAACAGGGCAGGCTGACCATGCGCCTCGCGCCAGACATCCAGCGCTGCCCGGTGCAGCTGACTGTGTCGCCACGCCAGCGCCTCGATATCACGGTCATAGCCGCCGCCGATCACGCAGGCCACGGCCGCGCCCGCCGCGCGACAGCGCTCGATCACGTGGCGCTCGCGCCGGTAGAGGCCGCGGTCGCTCAGTTCGAGATGGCCGAGCCTGTCGGCGGCGTGCGGGTCGACCCCGGCATCGAAGATCACGAGTTCCGGCTGCACCCGCGTCAGCACCGTCTCCAGCGTGCGCTCCAGCACCGCCAGATAGTCCTCATCGCCCATGCCTTTCGGCAGGGGTACGTCCAGATCACTCTTCTGCTTGCGGGCCGGGAAGTTGCTCTCGGCATGCAGCGAGAGCGTGAAGACCCGTGGCTCGTCAGCGAAGATCAACGCGGTGCCATCGCCCTGATGGACGTCGAGATCGACGATCAGCACCCGCGTCACGCCATCTTCCAGTGCCTGATGCGCCGCCACGCCGATGTCGTTGAGCAGACAATATCCGCTGGCCGCCTCGGGATGGGCGTGATGGGTACCCCCGGCGGTATTGCAGGCCAGGCCGCGCGTGAGGGCTTCGCGCACGGTGGTCAGCGTGCCGCCCACCGCCAGCACGCTGCGCTCGCGCAGGGCCTCGCTCCACACGAAACCGCTGCGACGCTGGGCCTGATGACTCAAGGTGCCACTGAGAAATTCATGCACGTAGCGGCGGGTGTGCACGCTGAGCAGGTCTTCCTCCTCGGCGGGCTGGGGCATCACCCACTCGACGGCCCAGGCGCAGTCGGCCAGCTGGCGGTCCAGCAGCCGTTTGAGCACGCTGAACTTGTCCATCGGGAACGGATGTTTCTCGGGCAGCGCGATGCGATAGCCGGGGTGATGGATCAGCGCCAGTGGCGGGCAGGCAGCCTCAGCGACGTGGGACAAAGTGCACCTCCCGGCCCTCGGTGGTCAGCTGACGAATGGCGATGGGGCGGCCCTTTGCATCGAGATCCACCAGTCCGATACCACAGGCATTCAGCAGGCGTTCGCCGTGACTCGCGGCATCGTGACGACGTGGCGTGATGCGCATGTTGCGACGCCGTGTCAGCAGGTTGAGCGGTGAGCGTGGGGCGTACAGCCAGCGATTGAGGCGATCCAGCACGTCAAGCAACCCTACCGGGAAGCGGTTGCGGATGCCGCTGCTGGTGATCTGCCAGATGTGCGGGCTGGAACGGCGGTGCCTGAGGCGCACGTCGTAGGCGAAGGAGTAGTGCACATCGCCGGACAGAATCACGAAATGCTGCGGCGTGCGCGAATGGCGGAAGATGTTGAGCATCACGCTGGCGGCGCCCTGGTGGGCCATCCAGTTCTCGGCGTCCACCATCAGCGGCTTGCCGGCGAAGGTGAAGAGCTTCTGGATCGTCTCGATCAGCTTGACCCCGAACACGGGAGCTGGAGACACCAGTACCACCGCGCGCTGCTCCACCAGACGTTGCTGGAGTTCACACAGCGCCTCCCAGTCCATCAGACCCGAAGGGTGCGACAGCTTGCGCTCACTGCGCCAGCGGCGAGTGCGGGTGTCCGCCACGATCAAGGCCGGAGTGGTCTCGAGCTGATAGTCCCAGCGCTCGCAGCGCTCGAGCCGGGCGATCAACGCCTCCTGACGCTCGACGTCGAAATGGCCCTCCGGCGCGGTCTCGGTGTCGGCATGCGCATCGGTGAACAGCTCGCTGGCCTGCTCCAGCAGCTCACCGAGCGCCCGAGGTGCGTTGCCCGCGCCCTGACACAGCAGGTAGCCGGTCAGCGCATTGCCGATGATGCGCCGCGAGAAGGGATTGCCGTAGGCGGCTTTTTCCCAGGCGGCACTCAGATTCCAGTCATCGGTGACGTCGTGGTCATCGAAGATCATCAGGCTGGAGACGTTGGCCAGCAGGCGGCGCACCTGACCGAGCCCAGCGCGGAAACGTGCCAGATGGCGTGCCTCGCGGGCATGGCGCTCGCGGGTGGCCTCGTCGTGGCCTTCGAGCGCTGACGGGTCTTCCAGTTCGACCCCGAGGGCCGCCCACGGCACGTCGGACCACACCAGCAGGTACATCGCGACGACTTCCGACAGGCCGATCAGGTGATTGTCAGCCCCGGTGGAGGTGAAGATGGGCTTGCGCTTGGCGCCGAAGAAACTGGCGGCCAGTCCCTCATTGGCTGGCATGTCCGGCAGCAGCTGCGGGCGATGATAGAGGTGCGACGGGTGCTGGCGCAGTTCGCGGCTGTCGGAGACCTCGGCGCCCAGCAAGGTCTCTTCCGGCAGCCCCAGGCGCTCGATCACCTGATCGATGGCCCCCAGCATGGGGCCGGCGACGTCATCGGCGTAGATCTGATCGCCCGTGAACAGCATCACTTCCGGCCATTCCAGCGGTGTGGTGCGCCGCTCACTCAGCCAGTGATCCAGTGCGACCAGACCATCGCCGGCCGGGCCTTCAGGAGCGCTGTCACTGGCGTTGGCACAGACGCGTTCGGCCTCCTTGTCACTCAGGCCGTGATGCGGCTTGCGACAGCTGCCATGCGCGATGCGGGTCAGCTTCGCCGGCAGACGGAAACGTGGCAGAGGCTCGCCGGGGTAGCAGATCTCTGGGCCCCACTCGGCGATGCCATGCCAGTCGCCGTCCTGCGGCGCGGCGCTACTGTCAGCGGTGTCCTCGCGCTCGCTCAGTGCCAGCTCGTAGGCGATGGCGCAATCGGCGGGCAGGGGAGACTCGGCATGGGCCTCCAGCAGCATCAGCCAGGCATGGGTGCCCAGAGGGATGGCCAGATGCTCCGTCAGTCGGGCAGGTGGCGTATCTGGGAGCCCCGCGAGCGGTGGGCGGCTCTCGTCTTCCGGCAGTAGCCACACGCGGGCTTGTTGAGGGCGCGAGGTCACCAGCCACAGTACGATGCTGTCTGGCGTGACGCGCCTGAGCATCGGACCCGCGAGAACGCGTGGCAGGAGAAGGGAAGGCTCGGGGGACGCTGGGCAATCAGTCATGAACGAAACGGACTCGACGGGTGAAAATGGGCAGCGCTGCAGATCGCGGCCGGCAGCATGGTGTGGGTCCCCGGTCAGGCGACACGACGCGACGCCGAGCGTTCAGAGCGGGGCCGGATGCAGGCCTTCAAAGGCAGCCGAGTCGTCAGGCACGCCTTGTCGCAGGCTCGCAAAGCACAGGGTGGCTGACGTAGAGTTGTGGCTCTCTGCGGACGTGGCGTTGGCAGGATAGCATGGGACAGCAGGATGAAAGAGTGCATGGCAGGCCGCTTCAAGGCCATCTGGACAGAGGCAGAAAGCACTCTGGTGGCGCCTGACAAGAGCGGGAAGACAGCCGTGGCGATTCGCGCATGGCGTGGGGCGCGGCGGGTCTCCTCGCTGTGCCTCGCTCTGTTGGCGGCAGGCCTTGCCCCGTCGGCCTTGGCGGCGCACGCGTCAGTGCCCCCTGCAAGGGAGTCGCACCCGCTCAAGGCCAACGAATGCCTGCCGTCGCCCAAGGGCAAGGTCGTGCTGACCATCAGCGGCGTGGTGACGTGTGGCAATGCCGGCAGTGAGACGTCGCCATTGGCTCGCTTTGACATGCCGATGCTGGAGGCGCTGCCCTCGCGCGTGAATGCCACCCACACGCCATGGACCCAGGGAGTCGTCCGCTTCAGCGGGCCCTTGCTGCGCGAGCTGATCCAGCGGGTGGGGCAGGATGTCTCGACGGTGAGCGTGAAGGCCATCAATGACTTTTCCGCCGATATCCCGATGTCGGATATCACGCGATACGAGGTGTTGCTGGCGACGCGCCGCGATGGCGAGCCGATGCCGGTACGGGATTTCGGTCCCTTGTTCATCCTCTATCCCTTCGATGCCCATCCGGAACTGATGACGGAAGAGATTCGCTTCCGTAGCGTCTGGCAGGTCAACGGGCTGGTGCTGCGATGACCAAGGCTGCGATGACGGATGTCGTCAAGTCGCCTCCGGGCGCCGTCGTCCCGGGCATCCTCGTCCCGGGGACCCCCTTCCTCAGGTACCCTCTGGCTCGCGCTTGAATCGGATCTTCTCGTCTCTCTCGTCCACGCCCGGCCATCCACATGATGGTGAGCCGTCTTCCCCCTCGTCGGTGGCGGGCTCCCCTGCATCACGGGATGAGGTGCTGGGCGGCGAGGCAGACTCGCACGCCATGCATGCTCTGGCCCAGGCGCCACGGACACGCTGGCCGCTGTGGGTCGGCATGGCCATCATCATCGCCTTGCTGCTGGCGGCCGTGGGAGTGGGCGGTGTCATCCTCCACAACCAGGTAAAGCTCGAGAACCGCACTCGCGATGATGCCGTCTGGACGGTCTATCAGCTGGACCGCGAGGCCATCACCCTCACCAATTCCCTCGCGCGCTATGCCCAGGCGCAGGGCGTGAAGCGTGGTGCGGCCTGGCAGGAGGTGCTGGAGGATTTCGAGCTGCTCTACAGCCGGACCTTCATCTTCCGGCGCGGCGACTTCCGTCATCATCTGATGAGCCTGGCCTCGGTGCCCATGCTGGCCGATGAGGTGATGAGCCAGATCGACTACCTCGACATCCGACTGGGCGTATGGCGCGATGAGGGGGAGTGGCGGAAGGAAGCAAAGTGGCGTGAGGGCAGAGAGTTGCCGGACGCCGCCTCTGTCGCGAGGCTGCAGGCGCTGAGCGACGAGATCAGTGACGTCACCCAGACGTTGCTGCTGCGGGTGAGAGCCCAGCTTGCCGAGGAGTCCACCCAGGAACGCCAGCAGCGCGATCGACTCGTGCATTGGATGCTGCTGCTGCTCGGGCTGATGGTACTGACGACCCTGCTGGTCAGTCGCCAGGTCTGGCTGCAGGCCCGTGCGCGGGAGCAGGCCCGCCAGCAGCTGCTGAGCCTGTCCACGGCCCTCAAGCATGAAGCCGAACGCGCCGAGCAGGCCAGCCGTGCCAAGTCCGAATTCCTCGCCACCATGAGTCATGAGATTCGCACGCCGCTCAACGGTGTCATCGGCATGAGCGAGCTGCTGCTGGCCGAGCCGCTGGACAACAGCGCGCACCGGTATGCCACCAGCCTGCGTGACAGCGGGGAGGTGTTGATGGGGCTGGTGGATGACGTGCTGGACTTCTCGAAGATCGAGGCCGGCAAGTTGACCGTCGAGCGGCGACCCTTCGATCTCCAGCAGGCCGTCGATGGCGTCATCGATCTGTTGCTGCCACAACTGGACAGTACCCGTGTGGCCTTCGTCGATCACCGCTCGGCCCAGCTGCCACGCTGGGTCATGGGAGACTCCGTTCGCCTGCGTCAGGTGCTGCTCAACCTGTTGTCGAACGCCTTCAAGTTCACCCGGCACGGCAGGATCACCCTGATGGTGCATCCGCTGCCGGCGGGGCGAGTCCGTTTCGAGGTCAATGACACCGGTATCGGCATCAGCGAGATGCAGGCCAAGCGCCTGTTCGAGCCCTTCACCCAGGGGGATGCCTCGATCGCGCGGCGCTTCGGCGGCACCGGACTGGGACTGGCCATCGCACGCCGACTGGTGGAGCTGATGGGAGGGCGTCTGGGCATGAACTCCCGCGAGGGCGAAGGCGCCTGTTTCTGGTGCGAGTTGCCGCTGCCGCTTGCCCCCATGAGCCCGCCGCAGACCGACTCCCACGCGCCTCTGCCGCTCAGCCGTGGAGAGAAGGTGCTGGTGGTGGATGACAACCACATCAATCGTGAAGTGGCGCGCGCCATGCTGTGCAGTCTCGGCTATGCGGTGACGGTGGTCGAGAGCGGTCAGGCGGCACTGGACTGGTGTACGGAAAACGACGATATCGTGCTGGTGTTGCTGGATCTGCGCATGCCGCGGATGGATGGCTTCGCCGTGGCGCGAGGCTTGAGGGCTCTGGAGCGGCGCGACGGACGCACCGCCAGCTTGATCGTGGCGATGACCGCCAATGTGGAGGCCGGTGAACGGGCGCGCTGTCTCGCGGCCGGCATGAATGACTTCCTCTCCAAGCCGATGCGCCGTCACCAGGTCGCCACCATGCTGGCGCGCTGGCAGCTGCGGGACGGAGGCCTGGCTGGCTGGCATCAGAATGAGGCGGAACCGGACTGGGGTGTCGAGCCGGGGCTCCGCCTTCGCGGCGACGCCGGGGGTGAGGCTCAGCGTGATGCTCAAGGGAGAGCATCGCCGGGAGCATGCGCCGAGACGCCAGGCCGCCCAGGGTCGGCGCCGCAAGCCCGTCATCTGGCGAGCCCATCGCCCTCCAGCTTGCGCGATGAGCTGGACATCGCCAGCATCGCCGAGCTCGAGAAGGCCTTCGATGCTCAGCTGACGGAGCAGCATCAACGTCTGACGCGTGCGCTGGCGCAAGGGGATCTGGCGCAGCTCACCCATGAGGCGCATCTGCTCAAGGGCAGTGCCGCAGCGCTGGAGCATGACCTGCTGAGCGACGCCGCGGAGCTGCTTGAACAGCACCTCGCCCGGCAGGCACCGCAGGGACGTATCGAGGCCGCCGTGGATGCGCTGCTGGCGGAAATACGTGAGCATCGTGCCACGGCGGGCGGGCAGGATAGCTGAGCTGGTCGCGGGGCCGGGCCCGACGGCGCGTGAGGCGTCTAGCGGCGACGCAACTCGCGTTCCACCAGGGTCAGGCCCGGCGTGATATCGCTCTGGATGGCGGCGAGCGCCAGGGTGAGGGTGGTATCCGCGATGCGCTGGTGGCACTGGGGCAGCGAATGGATCGGCAACGGCAGGAAGTCGAGCAGGCGATCATCGCCGAAGCTGGCCATCGCCCTGGGGGCGTTGACAGGCGGGCCCTTCGAGAACAGCACGTCCAGCACGCCGTCCATCAAGGTGTAGGAGGCGGTCACGATCGCCTCCGGCATGGGCGAGTGCGCGAGGTATCCGCGCAGTGCCTCGGCACCGGCGGCGCGCTCATAGCGGGCGGCGTGCAGTGTCGTCGCCTCAAGCGGCGTCTGGCTCTGATGGGTCTCGAGCGCCGAGCGCATGCCCTGGGCACGTTCCCGCGATATCTCGAGTTCCGGCAAGGCATCCAGCCACAGCAGGTCTCGTGGTGAATGCTCAAGCACCGCACGGGTCAGCTGGCTGGCGGCATCGGCATTGTTGCTGACCACGCTGGCGAAGTGGCGCGTGTCCAGTGCGCGGTCCACCCCGATCACCGGGAAGCCATCCAGCGTCAGTTCGCGGTAGAAGGGGTCATCCGGTGCCAGACAGCTGGCGGTGATCAAGGCATCGACCCTGCGAGCCTTGAGCATGCGGGCCAGTTCGCGCTCCGTGTCGGGGATGTCGTCGGAGCAGACGATGAACAGCTGATAGTCGCGCTCGCGGGCACCGCGTTCCAGCAGCTTGGCGAGGCGTGCGTAACTGGCATTCTCCAGATCGGGCAGCATGAACCCCAGTGTCCGGCTTTCCCCGCGGCGCAGGGCGGCTGCCTGGGCATCGATCCGGTAGTGATGGCGTTGCACCACCGCCATCACGCGCTCGACCGTCTGTGGGCTGATACGTCGTGCCTGTGCCTGCCCATTGACCACATAACTGGCGGTGGTACGTGAAACGCCTGCAAGACGCGCGATTTCTGCCAGGGTCATGCCACTGTCCTTGCTGGAAGAGGGAGAACGGGACCTGCGAGCTCCATGTGCGAGGAATGATGCTCACTTGTGGCCTGAGGTGCAAATCCTCACTGATGACGGTATCCCTCGACCGACCCCTCGCAACCCCGCACCACAGGCGGCTCTACGCCCAATGTCTAGTCACGAAAACCGCGCATCTGCATGGCATTCACTTGATCACGCGCAAGAAAACGGCCAGCATGAATCCATTGAGGTGACACGATTCAGCAGTATTCGTCATCACGCCACGCCGCCGCTACCCTTGTGGTACTCGCCCCATGAAGTGCCGGTGCGTCAGATGTCACGCCCGCGCCGCACGTCACACATTCAGGCCTCTTGCCAGAGAGGGGCCTCAAGGAGCCCGCCATGCTCAGCCTTGCTCATGAGGATGTCCTCCTCGCCGCCCACGCCAATGACTGGCGCGACGCCCTGAATCAGGCCGCTGATGCCCTGGTTGCCGGTGGGCGCGCCACGCCGGCCTATCGTGAAGGTCTGCTGGCTCGCGAAGCGCAGTCTTCCACCTACCTGGGGCAGGGCATCGCGATTCCCCACGGAACACCCGACAGTCGTGAGGCCGTGCTGGCCACCGGCGTGCGTGTCCTGCAATTCCCGCAGGGGGTGGAGTGGCACGATGGCAACCGTGTCTTTCTGGTGGTGACCATCGCGGCGCAGTCCGATGAGCACCTCGATATCCTGCGTTCCCTGACGCGCGTGCTGGACCGCGAAGGCGTCAGTGAGCGCCTGGCATCCGCGACGACCGCAGAGCAGATTCTCGCCGAGCTTGGTCGCGAGGTGATTCCGCCACGTCTGGATGCCGATACCGTGCTGTGTGGCTTCCCGGCACGCGACCGCGATGAGCTGGTGCTGGCAGGCGCGGCGCGATTGCGTCAGGCCGGTTGCGTCGGGGACGGTTTTCTCACCGCGATGCTCCAGACCGAGCCGAACGCTCTGGGCCAGGGCATCTGGCTGGTGCAGTCCCGACAGGACGTGAGCCAGCCGGCGCTGTCCGTGGTCACGCCCGAGAAGGCACTGGATACCCGTCACGGGCGCATCAATGCCGTGGCCTGTCTGGCGCTGGACGCTGATGGCGGGCAGCACCGCGTGTTGCTGGAGCGTCTGCTGACGCTGCTGGAAGATGGCGCGGGCGAGCGCCTGCCGGGGCTGTCCACCTCCGCTCTGCTGGCGCGGCTGCTGGGGGAGTCCTCCACGGCACAGCTGGCGAGCGTGACGCTGCTCAATGCACATGGCCTGCATGCCCGTCCCGCCAAGCAGCTGGTACAGGCCGCGCGGGACGCCGGCGAGAGTTTCGGCATCATTCCCTCGCTGCGCCTCGAGCAGGGGGAAGGCGGTATCGTCAGTGCCGCCAGCCTCACCAAGGTGCTGGGGCTGGGAGCACGTCGTGGCCAGACGCTGGTCTTCAGTGCCAACGGCGAGGATGCCCGGGCCAATCAGGCCGCGCTGGATGCCATGGTCGCGGCGGTCAAGGCAGGACTTGGCGAGTCCGTGGAGCCGCTGATGGACCAGCGTCCCGAGGCCAGTGCGCCGGATGCCCAGCCGGCTTCCGACAAGGTGGCAGCCCCCGAGGCCGACAGTGTCGTGCCGGCGGTGGCGGCCTCGCCGGGCATGGCCATCGCGCCCTGCTGGGTGATGTATCAGCCGCGCTTTCTCTATGAGGCGCGCAGCGATGCGGGCGCCGAGCACGAGGCCCAGCGACTGGCGAGCGGTATCCAGACGGCGCGTGAGCAGCTTCAGGAGCTGGTCAATCGGGCCGAAGGCGCCGAGATGGCCGAGATTCTCTCCATGCACGAAGAGATGCTCGGCGACCCGGAGCTGTTTGCCGCGGCGCGCGAGAGTCTCGAGGAAGGCCACAGCGCCGAGGCTGCCTGGTGGTCCGCCATCGACAGCGCCGCGCGAGCCCAGGAAAACCTCGCGGACCGTCTGCTGGCCGAGCGCGCCGCTGACCTGCGCGACGTCGGGCGCCGTGTGCTTGGCGTGCTCACCGACACGCCGCTGCCCAGCGCCCCCGAGACGCCGCATGTGCTGGTGACCGAGGATATCGGCCCGTCGGATGTGGCGCGTCTGGATACCTCCCGGGTGCGTGGACTGGTCACGGCCCTGGGCGGGGCCACCTCGCACAGCGCGATTCTGGCGCGTTCACTGGGCATTCCGGCGGTGGTCGGGGCTGGCCCGAGCGTGCTGGCGATCGCCGATGGCAGCGAGTTGATCGTCGATGGTGAGCGCGGGCGTGTCAGCGTGATGCCTTCCGCCAGTCGCCGCGCCCGGGCCGAAGAGGCGATCGCCGGCCATGAACAGCGTCAGGCCGCTGCCTGGGAAACCCGCATGGCGCCAGCCATCACCCGGGATGGCCATCAGGTCGAGGTGGTGGCCAACCTGGGCAATACCGCGCATGCCGGCGACGCCGTCGAGCGCGGTGCCGAAGGGGTCGGCCTGCTGCGGACCGAATTCGTGTTCATGGCCCATCCGCAGGCACCGGATCTCGCCACCCAGACCGCCCAGTACGGTGAGGCACTCGATGCGCTGGATGGCCGCCCGCTGGTGGCACGCACCCTGGATGTCGGCGGTGACAAGCCGCTGCCTTACTGGCCGCTGCCGCGAGAGGACAATCCCTTCCTCGGGCTGCGTGGCATCCGTCTGGCGCTGACGCGTCCGGAAGTGCTCGAGACCCAGGTCAGGGCACTGCTGATGGCGGCGGGCTCCCGCCCGATCCGCCTGATGTTCCCGATGGTCAAGGACCTTGCCGAACTGCGCGCTGCACGTGCCATCGTCGAGCGCGTACGCAGCGAGCTGGACGCCGCCCATGAAGCCGAGCACGGCCAGCCGCTGGTGCGTGACGTGCAGGTCGGCGTGATGATCGAGATTCCCTCGGCGGCGCTGACGGCCGCCAGCATCGCCCCCGAAGTCGATTTCTTCTCGGTGGGCACCAACGATCTTACCCAGTACACCCTGGCCATCGACCGCGGCCATGCCACGCTCTCCGCACAGGCCGATGGGCTGCATCCGGCAGTGCTGCGTCTGATCGAGATGACGGTGGCGGCCGCGCATGCCCATGGTGCCTGGGTCGGCGTCTGCGGTGAGCTGGCCAGTGATGATCAGGCCGTGGGTGTGCTGGTCGGCCTGGGGGTGGATGAACTGTCCGTCTCCAGTCGCCAGATTCCGCTGGTCAAGGCGCGGGTGCGTGAGCTGGATCTGACCATGGCGCGCGAACAGGCACGCGTCGCCCTGGCGCAGCCGACGTCGGAAGACGTGCGCAGTGCGCTGGACAGCCTGATCGAACAGAACGCCCAACCCCATCCCCGGCAGGAGGAGCAGGTGTGATGACAGCTTCCCATCACTCGCCATTACACCCGGCTGCTGACTGTCCCGTGCTGTGCGTGACGCTCAATCCTGCGCTGGATCTGAGCATCGGGCTGGACAGTCTGACGCTGGGAACGGTCAACCGTGCACGCAGTCATCATCTGGAAGCCGCGGGCAAGGGCATCAACGTGGCGCGCGTGCTGGCGACGCTGGGCCACCCGGTGACCTTGAGCGGCTTTCTGGGGGCCGACAATCAGGCCGATTTCACCGTGGCCTTTGCCGACTGGGGACTGGTGGACGCCTTCGAGCGCGTGGCCGGTGCGACGCGCATCAACGTCAAGCTTGGCGAGGCCAGTGGCCGGGTCACCGACGTGAACGGTACCGGCATGCGGGTGGACGAGGACGCCCTGGCACGCCTGGAAGCGCGCATCGATGACTGGATCGACCGCCAGCAGGCCGAGGGCAATCTGCCACGTTGTGCGGTGGTGATCGCCGGCAGTCTGCCGCCGGGGATCAGCCATGCCCAGCTGGCAGCACTGGTCAGTCGCGTGCGCGAACGCCATGTCGCCTGCTGGCTCGATACCAGCGGCGCCGCGCTGGAAGCGGGGCTGGCGGTGCCGCCCACGGCGGTGAAGCCCAATGAACAGGAGCTGGCGCTGTGGGCCGGGGAGCCGCTGGACAGTGATGCGGCCCGCGAGCGTGCGCTCAGGCGTCTGATCGATCACGGCATCGAGCAGGCGCTGATCTCCGCCGGGCCGGAAGGCGTGCTGTGGGCCAGCCCCGGCGCCGCCATGCTGCGCGCTCGGCCGCCGCGCATGCAGGTCGTCAGTACCGTCTGCGCCGGCGATACCCTGCTGGCCGCCATGCTGCATGGCGTGCTCTGTCAGCCCGATGCCTCACCCGAAGACCGCAAGCGGATTCTGCGCCATGCCACCGCACTCTCCGCCGAGGCCGTGACCCATCCCGGTCCCGGCAATCCGCTTGCCACCACACTCAAGACCCTCCAACAACACACCAGCATCGAGACATTGGCGTCTGCCGATGTCGAGACAGCCGGAGAGCCACGCCAATGAACGTCATCATCGTCACCGCCTGCCCGAGTGGCATGGCGACCACCTTCCTGGCGGCGCGCCGCCTGGAGCAGGCCGCGCGTCGTCGTGGCTGGAATCCGATCATCGACATGCGCTCGCGCATCGAACCCGAGATCACCCTCAGCGAGGCGCAGCTGGCGGAGGCGGAGCTGGTGCTGATCGCCGCATCGCCGCTGGCCAGCGTGGCGCTGGACGACTTTCTCGGCAAGCGGGTGCATCTGGCCCCCATCGAGGATGCGCTGCCGGACCCGCAGGCCTTTCTGGAGCTGGCCGACTCGCGTGCCCGGGTGCTGGAGCGCAAGGACATCGCGGCCCTCACGGACTCGGCCGCACCCGCGTCTGCTGCCGGTGGGACACCCGTCACGTCGTCCCGGGGGCCGTCCATCGTGGCGGTCACGGCCTGTCCCACCGGTGTGGCGCATACCTTCATGGCCGCCGAGGCACTGAGCGAGGCCGGGCGGACGCTGGGCTATCCGACCCGTGTCGAGACCCAGGGCTCGGTCGGTGCCCAGGATGCGCTGACCGAACAGGAGATCGCCGAGGCCGAGGTGGTGATTCTGGCCTGTGACATCGAGGTCGACCCGACCCGCTTCGCCGGCAAGCGCGTCTGGCGCACCTCCACCGGTACCGCGCTCAAGAAGCCGCGCGACACCATCGAGCAGGCGCTGGAAGGTGCCGAGGTGGAATCCGCTTCGGCCTCTGGCGGTCAGGGTGGCCAGCAGAAGGGCGAGAAGCGCGGTCCCTACAAGCACCTGCTGACCGGGGTGTCCTTCATGTTGCCGATGGTGGTGGCAGGCGGCCTGATGATCGCGCTGTCCTTCGTGTTCGGCATCAAGGCCTTCGAGGAGGAGGGCACGCTGGCGGCGGCGCTGATGCAGATCGGTGGTGGCTCGGCCTTCAAGCTGATGATTCCGGTACTGGCGGGCTACATCGCCTACTCGATCGCGGACCGCCCGGGGATCACGCCAGGCATGATCGGGGGCTGGCTGGCCGCGACACTGGACGCCGGGTTCCTGGGTGGCATCATCGCCGGCTTCCTCGCGGGGTACACGGCCTCTGGGCTCAGCCGCTACGTGAAGCTGCCGCAGTCCATCGAGTCGCTCAAGCCGATCCTGATCATCCCGCTGGTGGCGAGCATGGTCACCGGGCTGGTGATGATCTACGTGGTCGGCACGCCGGTGGCGGGGCTGATGACGGCGCTGACCGAGTTCCTCGAGTCCATGGGCTCGGCCAACGCGGTCCTGCTGGGCATTCTGCTCGGTGCGATGATGTGCTTTGACCTGGGTGGGCCGGTCAACAAGGCCGCCTATGCCTTCGGGGTCGGCCTGCTGGCCAGCGAGACCTACGCGCCGATGGCCGCGATCATGGCCGCGGGCATGGTGCCGGCGCTGGGCATGGGGCTGGCAAGCTTCATCGCACGTTCCAAGTTCGCCGAACCGGAGCGTGAGGCCGGCAAGGCCAGCCTCATTCTCGGGCTGTGCTTCATCTCCGAGGGCGCGATTCCCTTTGCCGCCAAGGACCCGCTGCGCGTGATTCCCACCTGCATGGTCGGTGGCGCCGTGACCGGTGCCCTGTCGATGCTGGTGGGTGCCAAGCTGCTGGCGCCGCACGGTGGTCTGTTCGTGCTGCTGATCCCCAATGCCATCAACGTCCCGCTGATGTATCTGGGCGCCATCGTCGCCGGCACCCTGGTGACCGCGATCAGCTATGCGATGATCAAGAAGGGCGCACAGCAGGTCGAGACCGTCGCCGCGACTTGAGATGTCCGGTGCCTCGGGCACCCGTGACGTGATGGCGCAGACATGGAAAAGCCCCCGCCGGGAGACCGGCGGGGGCTTTTGCGTTGCAGGCCGAGCGTAGGCTCAGCACCGGGTGACGACTCAGTCGATGTCGGTCTGCTTGCCGATCACGCCTGGCATCACCGGGGCTTCATTGACCGTATCGTTGCGCACGAAGGCCAGATGCTGCTGATAGGCGGTGACCACTTCATCGAGCACCTGAGCACGCGACAGGCCGTTGAGCTCCTGACCGCTGCCACCCTCGGAGAGGTGGACGGCCAGACGCAGGTAGTAGTCATCGTTGGCATCGATGAAGCTCGGCGTCTGGTGACGCACCGAACGCACCTGGTAGACGAAGTTGGAGGCATCCTCGAACTCGACTTCCAGTGTCACGCGCGGCAGCGGCTCACCCTCTGCCGTCTCTTCACTGACGGAGGAGACCTGGCCGCGACGGTTGAGCTCTTCGGCCAGCTGATTGAGCGCCGGACGAATGGAGCGCTTCAGCGTTGCCTCGGCACTGCCGCTCTTGGCGAAGTCGAGCACGTGATCCAGACGCTCGTGCCAGTCGACCCCTTCATAGACGCAGCTGTTGTCCTGACGCACGTTCTCCTTGCGGTCCTCGATCATCAGCGCCTTGTACATGCCGATCATCATGAAGATCAGCACGATGGAGAAGGGCACGGCGGTGATCACCACGGCGCTCTGCAGCGCGCTCAGCCCCCCGACCATCAGCAGAGCCAGCGTCAGCAGGCCGATGATGGCGGACCAGAAGATGCGCAGCCAGATCGGTGCATCGTGGTTGACGTCCTTGAGGATGGACGTGAAGTTGGCCAGTACCAGGGCGCCGGAGTCGGCGGAGGTCACGAAGAACACGATCCCCAGAATCGCCACCACGGCGGTGGTGATGGTGGAGTACGGCAGCTGCTCCAGGAAGGTATAGATGGTGTTCTGCGGTGCGTTCAGGGCTTCGGTGGCCAGTGCGCTGACGCCCTGGTTGGCGACCATGTCGATGGCCGAGTTACCGAAGACGCTCATCCATACCATCATGAAGCTCAGCGGGATCAGCAGCGCACCGAACACGAACTGACGGATGGTGCGGCCACGTGAGATGCGCGCGAGGAACAGGCCCACGAACGGGGTCCAGGCGATCCACCAGCCCCAGAAGAACAGGGTCCAGCCGCTCATCCATTCATCGGTCCCCGGCGTGTAGGCATAGGTATCGAAGCTCTTGGCGGTGAACTGGGTCAGGTAGTCACCGATGTTGAGCACCAGCGCGTTGAGCAGCTGGGAGGTGTCGCTGACGGCCAGCACGAAGATCAGCAGGGCGGTGGCCAGCAGCATGTTGAATTCGGACAGCAGGCGGATGCCCTTCTCGACACCGGTGATGACGGAAATCGTCGCCAGAATCATCACGCCGATGATCAGTGCCGCTTGCACGGCGAGGTTCTCGGGCACGCCCAGCATGAACTTGAGACCGTAGTTCAGCTGGATGACGCCGATGCCCAGTGAGGTGGCGATCCCGAACACGGTGGAGATGATGGCGAAGATATCCACGGCGTTGCCGATCGGGCCATTGATGCGGTTGCCCAGCAGCGGATAGAAGGCCGAGCGGATGGCCAGCGGCAGGCGGTGGCGATAGCTGAAGTACGCAAGCGACATGCCGGCGAGCACATAGATGCCCCAGCCGGAGAGCCCCCAGTGGAAGAAGGTTTCCACCATGGCGTTGCGGATCGCCGCCTGGGTCTCGGGGTCCCCCGTGACCGGTGCCACATAGTGGGACAGCGGCTCGGCGATGCAGTAGAACAGGATGTCGATGCCGATACCGGCGGCGAACAGCATCGCGGCCCAGGACATCAGCGAGAATTCAGGACGCGAGTCGTCCGGTCCCAGGCGGATGCGCCCGAAGCGTGAGCAGGCGATCAGCACACCGAAGACCAGATAGGCCACGATGGCCAGCATGTAGAACCAGCCGAAGGTATCGATGGTCCAGCTCAGGGCGTTGCCGATCCACTGGTCAGCCAGTTCGGTGAACAGCATCGCGAAGGCGAGGAACGCCACGATACCGATGATCGATCCGTAGAAGACCGTCGGATTGATGCGACTCGAGGTCGGCGCAGCGCTCTCGGAGGAAGCGGGTTTCTGCATGAGGAACTCCTGTCATGGGGAAGTTTCACTCGTGCGTAGTGCTTTGCTGACAGCCTGCGGCTGTGGGGGCAACGGCAGGGTGTCAGCAAAGACGGACACGAACGGCACGGGCCTCGCTCAGCTCCCGTCATGGGCAGCGCTGAAGCGGTGGCAGTGTCGACTGGCAGGCGGAGGAATGGCAGGTCCATCCGCAGGCAGCAGGCGAGAACGGCCTCAAGGCGATTCACGAAGGTCGGTCGGCGGGCGCCTCGGCAACGGCATGCCTGGCGACTGTCTCGCGACCTTCATCATGGTGAACGTTCACAGGGCGCTGCTGGACGTCAGAGACTGTCTTGCCAAGATCTCTGACTCCGACATCTGCGCGGCGCGAATTCCTTCGCGGCCAGTGCCGGGTCCGCTTTCCGCTGACGGTTGCAGGCATCCCCCTGCGGTGGCTTCTGTCATGGACACCGTTGCTCAATGCCCTGTCGTTCGAGAGAACCCTCGGACGGGGGAGCTCAGCAGTCAGGAAAGCACGACTCTCATCATCACGCCATGTAATGCTCAAGGCCTCGCAAAATTATTTTAATTGATTGTTCAATAAAAATATAACCCCCATTACCCAAAAAGACAGGGGGACTGTCGCTTTCTCTTATGAACCTGTCGCGATCCGTCGGGCGCGAGCCCTCATGCCAGAGCCTCCCGTCAGGAATGTCGCGGAGAGAGACATTTCTGTCGCCAATGGACGAAAACGACACCGCCCCGACCACCAGAAGGCGGCCGGGACGGCATCGTTTTCGCGTTTTCTTCCCCACAAGACCGATCAGGGTCACTTCATGGGGCGTGTCTGGCTGGCACCTGAAAAGGGGAGTCGCCTCTCAGGTGCCGCGCATCAGGCCTGCGGAGCCGGCTCGCCCAGTCCCTCCTGCGGACCACCGTGCGGGCCGCCATGACGCATGCCATTGGCCATGAAGGCCTCCAGCGCGTCCAGCTGTTCGGCGGACAGGACATCAGCCAGTTTCTCGCGGCCTTCCTGACGCAGTTCCAGGCGCTGCTCCTTCATCTCCTTGCGCATTTCCTGACGGGCCGCGACACGCTCCTGTCTGGTGTCGGCATCCTTCATGGCATCCCGCATGTCGTCGTGCATCTCTTTCATGCTGTCATGCATCTCGTCACGCATTTCCTTGCGGACTTCCTTGAGCGCCTGCATCTGATCATCGCTCAGATTCCAGCTTGCCAGCAGGGCCTTCATGCCTTCGCGCTGCTGGCGCTCCGCCATCTTCGGGCCGCGCTTGTCGCGCTGGTGCATCATGTCCAGCACCTTGATCTGGTCATCGTTGAGCACCTTGGCGAGGCGCTCGTGCTGCGTCTCGCGCAGTTCCTTGAAGGCGGCCTTGCGCGCTTCACGCGAGTCGAAGTCGGTTTCCTTGAGCGACTTCATGTCGCCGCGCATGGCATCGAAGGAATCCTTGAGGGACGCACGCTGGTCCTCATCCAGGTTCCAGCTGTCGAACAGGGCGCCCATCAGTGCCATGCGCTGATCGCCATCGCGTCCCATGTGCTTGCCGCCGGCCGGCTTGTCCTTCATGGCCATCGGCTTGTCGCCATGCTTGTCGGCCCCATCAGGGCGCTTGGCATCATGCTTGCCGTGCATCGGCTTGCCTGCGGCCCAGTAGGCTTCAAGCACCTTGACCTGGTTGTCGTCGAGAATCTCGGCGAGGGCGGCCTTGTGCTGGTCACGCTGGGCCTTGATGGCATCACGACGTGCTTCGCGAGAGTCGAAGGTCTGTTCCTTGAGCTGCTTGCGGCTTTCCATCTGCTGCTGCTTCAGCGTTTCGAGCTTCTGTTTCTGAGCATCGCTGAGGTGCCAGCTGGCGAGAATCTTGTCCAGGCCTGCCTGGCGGCCGGCGGCACCGTCGTGCTGTTCCTGTTGCTTGACGCCGCTGGCGGCCATGGCGGTCATCGGCAGTGCCAGGGCGGTCAGCAGACCGGAAACGATGAGCTTGCGAGAAATGCGGTTCATGGCGTACTCCGTATGTCGAGATAAAGAACTGCGTTCATGCGATATGGCGAGTATCGGCGGCGAATGTGCCGGGATTGTGCAAGTACTCGCGGGTAAGTGTGCAATGTGTCATGTCAGGATCTGCAACGCTGTCGCGGCAGCCTGCCACGAGGCCGTCAGTGCCGGGCTTGCTTGCCCGTGCTGGCCTTGTCGGGGTAGTGGCGATCGAAGTGCTGATGAAAACGGCTTGTCTGCTCGGCGTTCAGGATTCTGTCGACCTTGGCCAGATAGTCCTGACGGGCCTTGGCCAGCGCCTTTGCATCGTGGTAGCTCTCGGCCGCCTGACGCTGCTGGCGGTAGTGACGATATTGCGTGTCGAGGGTGTCGCGCTGACTGACGTTCAGGCTGATGCCATCCAGCAATACGCTCAGGGAGACATCGGCGGCGCTGGCGCTGCTCACGGTCAGCGGTGACACCATCAGCATGACGCTCAGCATGCCGGCACTGATCAGACGAGTGCGAGGACGCGCACGCTTGGCAGGACGGTGGGACATGGCGAATACCTCACTTGTGGCGTGAGCCCGAGCTCATGCGGCAGTCGATGTCGCGTACTCAGGCAGTGATGACAGTATCCGTCGCAGTTGGACAGCAAGTTAGCACCGCGGGTGCAACAAAAACGCAACCGCCGTCTGTGGTCACAGACGGCGGTTGTCATGTTGCTGAAAGGTTCGCGGGCCCGGGGAGAGGCGGGGAGTCAGTCCAGCACGTCAGGCTCGAACTTGTAGCCGACGCCATAGATGGAGCGGATCACGTCGCGCTCCGGCCAGGCACTGGCGATCTTGCGGCGCAGCTTCTTGACGTGGGAATCCACGGTGCGCTCCGAGACGATGCGGTGATCCCGGTACATGTGGTCCATCAGCTGATCACGGGAGAAGATGCGCCCCGGTGATTGCATCATCACCTTGAGCAGCTGGAACTCGACGGCGGTCAGCCCCAGGTCATGGCCATCCGCCAGGGCCTGCCAGCCTTCTTCGTTGAGCGTCAGCTGGCCCTTGGCGGAGCTTTGCGAGAGCGTCTGGTCGAGTGCCTGGCTGCGACGCAGCACGGCCTTGATGCGGGCGACCACCTCGCGCGGGCTGAAGGGTTTGCAGATGTAGTCATCGGCGCCCAGCTCCAGCCCCAGCAGGCGATCCACTTCCTCGACGCGGGCGGTCAGCATCACGATGGGCAGCAGGCCGTCTTCAGCGCGCAGCTGACGGCACAGGGTGAGGCCATCGGTACCCGGCAGCATCAGGTCGAGCAGGACCAGTGCCGGTCTCTCGTCATTGACCGCGGCGATGACGGCATTGCCATCATCCACGTGGCGGGTGCGATAACCGCTGCCATTCAGATAATCGCACAGCAGGCTGGCGATCTTGGGCTCATCCTCGACCACCAGAATCAGTGGCTTGCGAGATTGTGCCTGGTCATCGGAGTGGTCGGCGTGAATGTCGCTCATGGTCAAGAGTCCTTGCGGATGAAAAAGAGTCAGTCTCAAGTAGACAACAGCGGCAGGCGAATGTCCCATCGCAGCCCGCCCAGTGTGGAGTGCCCCGGCACCAGCTCGCCTTCATGGGCACTCACCAGCGCGCTGGCGATGGCCAGCCCCAGCCCGCTGCCACCGCTTGAGCGATTGCGCGAGTTCTCGACGCGATACAGTCGCTCGGTGAGGTGGGCAAGCTCGGCGTCCGGCACGCCGGGGCTGGAATCCTCCCAGCGCACGATCGCCCAGCCGGGGTGGCCGGCTCCCTGGGCGGGGCTTGCGGCTTCGTGCAGCAGACTGACCTTGAGTCTGCCCGGTGCATCGGTATAGGCACGGGTGTTGCTGGCCAGGTTGCTCCACAGCTGATGCAGGCGTTGCGTGTCGCCCAGCACCCGCAGCGGCAGCGGGATGTCGGTCTCCAGTGCGATCCCGGCATCCGCCAGCCAGCCGCGCAGGTCGTCCAGGCTGTCACGGAGCTGGGTATCCAGCGCCAGCGGCTCGCGCCAGGCTTCCAGCGTACCGGCATCGCTCTGTGCCAGCAGGCGCAGGTCCGCCACCAGGCGATTGAGGGCGTCCACCTCCTGGGCCAGCGAGCCGAGGCTTGAATGGCTCATCGGGCGGAAGCCATCCTGCATGGCTTCAATCTCACCCTTGAGCACCGCCAGGGGAGTCCGCAGCTCGTGGGAGATGTCGCTGACCCAGCGCTGGCGGGAATCGCGATTGCTCTCCAGCGTCGCCGCCAGGGCATTGAAGTCCTCGGCCAGCCGCGACAGCTCATCCTGCCCGCGAACCGGCAGACGGGTGGCATAGTCGCCACTCGACAGGCGATTGGCACCAGAGGCCAGGTCACGGACGCGGTGCCCCAGCCACCAGGCGATCCCGGCGGCCGCCAGCAGCGAGGCGAAGGCGGATGAGAGCATGATGATGGCCAGATCGCGCGACTGACGTTCCAGATACTGGTCCTTGCCGCGTTTCAGCATCTCGCTTACCGGCAGATAGCCGAGTTCTCCGATCTTGCTGCCATCAAGCATCAGGTCCTTGAACTGCATGCCGGGAATGGGGCGCGGTGCCCCATTGAGACGCTGGCCATCGGCATCACGCAGCATGTAATCCTGCGGGCGCGTCATGTTGGGCCCCAGCAGCATGGCCTGCTCTCCGACCGGCGGGCGCGACATGCCGGGGCCGGGCATCATGCTGTCCTCCCGTCCCGGCGGGCGCGACATGCCGGGGCCGGGCATCATGCTGTCCTCCCGGCCTGGCGGCGGTGACATGCCGGGCCCGGGCATCATGCCGTCCTCTTCGCTCGGCGGGCGGGAGTGCACGATACGCCCCCAGTTGCGCCGACTCTTGAGCCATTGCCAACTGCCCTCGGCGGCATAGGCGCTGATCAGGTCCGTCGAGATCATCTCGACGCGTTCCTGCTGGGTCTGCTGCAGGTACTCGGCGAAGCCCTTGTCCATGCTCTTGGAAATGAACAGGTAGATGCTGCCGCCGATCACGACATTGGTCAGCAGCAGGATCACGAACAGGCGGACCGAAAGTCTCGAGCGCAGGGCGGTCACGGGTTGGATCATGACGCACGTTCCTCCTGAGGCGGGGTGCGGGGCGGCAGTCCCAGCAGGCGACGCAGGCTGTGCTGCAGGTCTTCCAGCAGCAGATAGAGCGACGGCACCAGGATCAGCAGGATGACCGTCGCGAACAGGATGCCGAAGCCGATGGATACGGCCATCGGGATCATGAAGCGAGCCTGGCGCGAGGTCTCGAAGATCATCGGCGCGAGACCGAAGAAGGTGGTCAGCGTGGTCAACAGGATCGGGCGCAGACGTCGCGTGGCGGCCATGATGATCGCCTCACGCGCACTGGCTCCGGCCAGCCGCTGGCGGTTGGCATAGTCGATGAGGACCAGCGCATCGTTGATGACGATGCCCGACAGCGCCAGCATGCCCATCAGGCTGATCACCGATAGCCCGTAGCCCATCAGCTGATGGCCGATCACCGCGCCGATCAGGCCGAAGGGGATCGCCGTCATCACCAGCAGCGGCTGCAGATAGCTTCTGAAAGGCAGGGCCAGCAGCAGATAGAGCGCCGCCAGGGTCAGCAGCAACGAGACCTGCAGGGACCCCAGATTGTCGGCGGTCTCCTCCTGACGCCCGCCATAGCCGATGCTCAGAGTTGGATACTGACTCTTCAGCTCGGGATAGACATCGCTTTCCAGACTGGTGATCACCTGACTGACCGCATCGGACGGCGTGACGTTGGCGGTGACCTCGATCACGCGGCGACCATCGATGCGCAGGATGCTGGAGGCGGCGCGCCCCTGCTGGATGTCGGCCACCAGTCCCAGCGGCACGCTGACGCCGTCGGCCGTCTGCACGCCGAAATTCTCCAGCTGGGCCAGACTCGCGCGCTGGGCTTCGGGCAACAGCACCTTGACCTCGACCTCATTGCGACCCTGCTGCTGCTTGAGTGCCGTGGCGCCGGACAGCGGTCCGCGCAGCTGGTTGGCCAGCGTCGCGCCGTCCAGTCCCAGCGAGCGTCCATAGGCATTGAGCTGCAGATAGAGCTCGCGCTTGCCGTCATCCAGACCGCTGTCGATATCCGACAGCGAGCTGTAATCCTCAAGCGAGGTCGCCAGGGTCGCGGCGGCCGCCATCAGCGCGGCACTGTCGGAGGATGACAGTCGAATGGTGAGGCCCGCGCCGCGTCCCGGCCCGCCGATATCGGATTCGAACAGCAGCGATTCGGTATTGGCGATGGTGCCCGCTTCCTCGCGCCAGGCCTTGATCAGCTGCGAGGGCGACCAGTTGTTCTCCACCGTGGTGTCCAGATTGGCGATGATGCTCAGCGAGTTGCCTTCTATCTCGGCGCTGGTGGAAAAGACCGCCAGGTCGGCTTCGCGCTCGCGCACGCGGTCCAGCGCCGCCAGCAGCAGGGTGCGCACTTCGCGGTCCTGGCTGATCGGGCTGCCCACCGGCAGATTGGCGGTGACGCCGGCGCGGTTGGATTCCACTCGTGGCATCAGCGAGAAGCCGAGACGGCCACTGGCCATCCAGGCCATCGCCAGCACCAGCAGCGCCAGGCCACAGATGGCGGTCAGACCACGGTAGTTCAGACACCCCTCGAGGAAGGGCTGGAAGCGCTGACGCGTGAAGCGCTCCAGTCCGTGCTGGACGCCGTGACGCACGCGGTCCAGCGGTGCCAGCCAGCGAATCGGCTTTTCGCTGGTGTGTCCCAGGTGCGCGGGCAGGATGAAGATCGCCTCGATCCAGCTCAGCGCGAAGATGCTGATCACCACCAGCGGGATGATGCCGAATACCAGCCCGAGGAAGCCGGGCAGGAACAGCAGCGGAATGAAGGCCACGATGTTGGACAGGATCGAGAACGCCAGTGGCACCGCGATCTCGCGTGCGCCGAGGATGGCGGCTTCGCGCATGCTGGCGCCGCGCTCGCGATGCGAGTGGATGTTCTCGCCGACGATGATGGCGTCATCCACCACGATGCCCAGCGCGATGATGAAGGCGAACATCGAGATCATGTTGATGGACACGCCGACCAGCGGCAGGAACAGCATCGCGCCCAGGAAGGCCGTGGGGATGCCCAGGGTGACCCAGAAGGCGAGGCGCGCCTCCAGGAACAGGCCCAGCAGCACCAGTACCAGCACCAGCCCCATCCAGGCGTTCTTGAGCAACAGTTCCAGACGGTCCTGGTAGACCAGCGAATCATCGTCCTCGACACTCAGCGTCAGGCCGCGCGGCAGGCTGGCGGACAGCTCCGGCAGCATCGCCATGGTCGCGGCGGACAGCTCGTTGGGTGTCTGGGAGCCGACCTGATAGATGTCCAGGCCGATCGCCGGTTCACCGTCATAGAGCACTTCCTTGTCACTGTCGGCGAAGCCGTCGGTGACGGTGGCGATATCGCCCAGGCGGATGACATTGCCTTCCTGACTGGAGATCACCGGCAGCTGCGCGAACTCGGCGGCACCGTCGCGTCGCGCCTCGTAGCGCACCAGGTACTCGCCCTGCTGGGTGTCCAGACTGCCGCCGGCCAGGTTGAGCGCCTGATTGCCGATCAGGCTGGCCACATCCTGATGCGAGAGGCCGTAACGGCGCAGCGCCCCTTCCTCCAGTGACACGTGCACTTCCCGGTCACGGATGCCGGTCAGCTCCACCTTGGTGATGTCGTTGCTGTCCAGCAGGCTCAGGCGCAGACGCTCGGCGACGTTGCGCAGGGTCTGGTCATCCGTCTGGCCGTGCAGCTTGAGTTCCATCACGCTGCGCGAGCGACCTGCCAGCGAGTAGACGGGCGGATCGGACTCATCGGGCAGGGTAGTGATGCTGTCGATGGCCTGCTGGATGTCCTGGTAGGCGCGCATGGTCTCGACGCCATCCTGAAGCTCGATGGACAGTGAGCCGAGGCCTTCCTCGGCCGTGGCGGTGATCTCCTCGATCCCCTCCACGTCCTGCACCGCGGATTCCATGGCCTGCAACAGACTCTCGGACACTTCATCGGGGGTCGCGCCGGAATAGCTGACGCTGACGTTGATGATCTCGAGCTCGAAGGAGGGGAAGACCTCCTTCTTGATCTGGCTGGACATCAGCAGACCGCCGAGAATCAGACACAACATCAGCAGGTTGGCGGCGACACCATGATCATGCATCCAGCGGATGGGGCCCTTGAGGCGCGACGGTGCCGTCATGAGTCACTTCCGGTGGTCGTGGCGCGCTTGTCGGCAACCGGGGCGTTCTTGTCACCAGTCGCGGTGTCCTGCTCAACTGTCGCGGTGCTCTTGTCGCCAGCCGTCGTCTTGTCGTCAGCCGCCTTGTTATCAGGGGTCCTGGTGGTCGGCGTCGGCGCATCACCGCGGGCACGCAGCGCCATGCCGGCCTCGACATTGCTCAAGGCACTCACGATGACCCGCTCGCCATCGCTCAAGCCTCCGGCGATCAGCAGGGTGTCGTTGCCCAGATGGCGCACGCCCACCGCACGTTTCTCCAGATAGCCATCCTCCGTCAGCACCCAGACCTGCTGGCCACTGCGCAGGGCGCTGACCGGCAGCTCGATCAGCGATGCGGTGCGCTGAGGTGTCAGAGTCGCTTCCACCACATCGCCCAGACGCAGGGCCGGCGTGCTGGCGCGCGCCTCCTCGGAGACGTCGAGCGCCAATGGGTCTTCCACTGCCACCATCACCTGAGTCAGCAGGCCGTTGTCCTCCAGGGACGGCAGGACGCTCCACACTTCGCCGCGCCGATGCTGGCCCTCCGGCCATGCCTTGCTGGACAGCAGGACCGGCGTGCCCTGTCCGTCACGGGCATGGGTCGAGAGCCATTCCATGTCGGCCTGCGGGAGATTGAGACGCACCCAGAAGCGGTCGGTGGCCACCAGCGTCAGCAGGTCGGTGAAGGCGTTGAGGTCACTGCCTTCGCCGACCAGACGCTCGCTGATCAGGCCGTCATAGGGCGCGCGGATCTCGGTACGTTCCAGATTGAGTCTGGCCTGGTCGCGGCTGGCGCGGGCACTGTCCACCGCGGCCTGAGCCGACTTGAGCTGAGGCTCGCGCAGCACCAGCGCTTTCTGCGCCGCCGGCAGGTTGCGACCGAAGGTCTTGTATTCCGAGGCCGCGCGGATCTGCTCGCCCTTTTCCGAGGCGAGGCTGGCTTCTGCCGTGGCGAGATCCGCCTCGGCCTGACGCAGCGCCAGCTGGTAATCCAGCTGGTCGAGACTCGCCAGCAGCTGGTTCGCGCGGACTTCACGGCCCGCCTCGATGCCCTCGGGGAAGGGGGCCAGTTGACCGCTGACCCGGGTGGATACGGTCGTCTGACGATCGGCGATCACGCGGCCGTAGCCTTCCAGTGTCGGTGCACTGGCCGTATGGCTGACCGTCACCACTTCCACGCTGGGAACCGGGGCGTCACTGGGCGCGCGCTTGGGGGCGCCGGGGCGATGGGTCATCCACCAGGCCGCCAGCGCTATCGCCAGCGCGAGAATGATCAGCGCCAGCAGGCGCATCCAGATCAGACGGCGGGAGGAGGGTGGCTTGCTGCCAGTGGCGGAGGGTGGCGATGCCGGGGTTGGCGACTCAGGGCTGTTGTCCATGCGGACTCCGGACGAAAGATGTCAGGCCCTGATGTGCAACGCCCTCTGACCAGTCGCGAGAGCGCCGGGCAGAGACGTAGGATCATGGGCCAGAATGGCGGACGAAAGGGTGGATGATCGCATGATGTCATGCAGGCGCAATGCAAAAGTGGGAAATAGCGTGCAAGACGCGCGATAGGGAATTCTGGCATTTGCCAGGCACAAAAAAAGCTGCCACATGACGTGGCAGCTTTTCGTCAGCGCTCCGGGTCGCGGGTGTCTAGAGGAACAGCCCGATCAGCAGCGCCATGCTGACGCCGATCACGCCGATCAACGTCTCCATCACCGTCCAGCTTTTCAGGGTGTCCTTCTCGGTCAGGCCGAAGTAGCGGCTGACCAGCCAGAAGCCGGAGTCATTGACGTGGCTGAGCACGGTGGCGCCACTGGCGATGGCGATCACTACCAGTCCCAGCACCGGACCGGACAGCGCCAGCGTATCGATGACCGGCGCCATCAGGCCGGCGGCGGTGATCATCGCCACGGTAGCCGAGCCCTGGATGACACGCACCGCGGTGGCGATCAGGAAGGCGAGCAGGATCGGTGGCAGATTGCTGTCGGCCATCAGGGTGCCGAGCACGTCACCGACGCCGGAGTCGATCAGCATCTGCTTGAAGACACCCCCAGCCCCGGTGACCAGAATGATGATGCCGGCCGGCTCCAGTGCCTTGGTGGCGACTTCCATCACCTGTTCACGCGTCATGCCGCGACGCGTGCCCAGCAGGGTGAAGGCCATCAGCGTGGCCAGACTCAGTGCCACGAACGGGTGGCCGAGAAAGCCCAGCCAGCCGACCAGCGGACTGTCGTCACCGAACAGGAAGCCGGAGATGGTGTTGAGCACGATCAGCGCCAGCGGAAGCAGCACGATGGACAGGATCAACCCGAAGCCCGGGGCGCGCTGATTGACCTCTTCATCGCTCATCACGCTGCCGGCATTTTCCATGTACTCCGGGATCCTGGCATCGATACGCTTGGCGATGAAGCGACCGAAGATCGGCCCCGCGACGATCATCGCCGGCAGACCGCACAGCGCCCCGAACAGGATCACGTAGCCGAGGTCGGCACCGATCAGCTTGGCGACCGCGATCGGCCCCGGGGTCGGCGGAATGAAGGAGTGCGTCACGGCCAGACCGGCCAGCAGCGGGATGCCGTAATAGAGCAGCGAGCGGCCGCTGCGACGCGCCAGCGCATAGACCAGCGGCACCAGGATGATGAAGGCGACATCCAGGAATACCGGAATCGCGACCAGAAAGCCGGTCAGCGCCAGCGCCCATTGCGAGCGTGAGGTGCCGAAGCGCCCCAGCAGGGTGTTGGCCATGCGGTCGACGCCGCCGGACACTTCCAGCATCTTGCCGAACATCGCGCCGAGCCCGACCACGGTGGCCACGAAGCCCAGGGTGTTGCCCATGCCGTTGGTGACGGAATCGATGATGGCGTCGGGCTGCATGCCGGTGGCCAGCCCGACCCCCAGACTCACTACCAGCAGGGCGACGAAGGCGTGCAGGCGCAGACGCATGACGAGGTACAGCAGCAGCAGGATACCGCCGAGGGCGGCAAGGACGAGGGTGCTATCTGGGGACATGATGGCGAACTCTTGCGGCTGGCGGTGGCGGTGCGATCTGCCACGGCCTTGGGCGTATGGTGTGAGGCGTGTCGTGTGAGGCCTGTGGTGCAGGGCCGGTTTTGCCAGACCTGTTGTGCAGACCTGTTGTGCAAGACCTGTTGTGCAAGACCTGTTGTGCAAGACCTGTTGCTTCGTGCAGGATGAAAGTTACCGGTAACATAAGCGTCTGTGCAATGATCCGAAAGGTGCATGTCGCCGGGTCGCCACGACATGGATGATGCCTGCGCGGGGTATCCTGCGCAGCACCGCCGCTCATGGGCTCGCCACGCAGGGTTCGCCGTGGCCGGCCCGGGTGGCAAGGTGGGACGACAGACAACACGGATATTCTTCAAGGGGAAGGGGTGTCATGCAGCAGCAGGCAGAAGGGGTGTCATCCACGGCGTCCGCTCAGGGTAGCGTCGCGCTGGACGACGAGAGCGTCACCTTGCCCGAGGGTGGGGTGCGACTGGTGGTGATGGGCGTGTCCGGGTGCGGAAAGTCGCATGTCGGCCAGGCGTTGGCGGCATGTCTGGGGGCGCAGTTCATCGACGGTGATGACTATCATGGCGAGGCCAACGTGGCCAAGATGGCGCGCGGCATCCCGCTCAATGATGAAGACCGCCATGGCTGGCTGGCCCGCCTGGTCGAGCTGATCGATGAGGCGCGTCGCGAGGGACGCAGTCTGGTGCTGGCCTGCTCCTCGCTGAAGCGACGCTATCGCGATCAGCTGCGTGGCGGGGATGCGGCGCTGGGCTTCGTGTTCCTGGAAGGCACGCGCGAGCTGTTGCTGGAGCGTCTGGAGGCGCGCACCGATCACTTCTTCAAGGGCGCCGCCATGCTCGATGACCAGCTGGCGACCCTGGAGGTGCCTGAGCGTGAGACGGAGCGCGTCTATACCCTCGACATCAGTGCCACACCGCAGGCGTTGGTCGAACAGGTATGTCAGCAGCTGACGGCGCAGCACGCATCCTCGAAAGCGCTCACGCCCGGGGCAGACTCCCGCCTCTCTGCAGGCTGAAGCCCAGGTCTTCCCACAGGCCACGCGGCGTGGAGGCGTGGTCGCCGCTCAGGCGTGCCAGCAGCAGGGCGGCGGTGCGTTCGCCGATCTCTCGGCGCGGCGTGACCACGCTGGCAAGCGCAGGCCAGGTGCCACGGGTCATCTCCAGACCATTGAAGCCGGCCAGCGCCAGCCGTGCCGGCACTTCCAGGCCGCGACGCTGACACTCGAACAGTGCACCAGCGGCCAGGTCGTCGTTGCAGCAGAAGACGGCGTCGAGATTCGGCCACCGGGTCAGCATCTCGTCCAGCAATTCGCCGCCCAGCTTGACGCTTGAGGGTGCCGGAGTGGTCATCAGGTACTCCTGTGACAGGCCGGCGGCCTCGACGGCGGCGCGCCAGCCCGCCAGACGCTGCTCGACGCGGCGGTCCATGCGCGCGGCCAGAAAGCCGATGTGCCGGCGGCCGCTCTCGATCATCGCCTCCGCCATGGCGCGGCCGGCGGCGTGCTGATCCAGCCCCACTGCCATGTCCAGTGGCGCCTCACGCTTTTCCATGCACTCCACCACGGCACAGCCGGAGCGCGCGATCATCTCGGTGACGCGTTCGCTGTGGCGGCTGCCGCACAGCACCAGACCGTCCACGCCGAACGAGAGCCAGGTCTCGATCAGGCGCTCCTCTTCTTCCATCGAATAGCCGGTATGGCCGATCAGCAGCTGATAGCCGGCGGCGGCCAGCGGTGCCTCAAGCCCTCGATGCAGTTCCGAGAACACGGCATTGGACAGTGACGGGATCAGCAGCGCGATCAGCCGGGAGCGACCACTGGCGAGGCTGCCGGCCTGACGGTTGGGCATGTAACCCAGTTCGCGGGCGCACTCCCGTACCCGCTCGCGCATGGCGGCGGAGACCTTTTCGGGCTGGTTGAGCGCGCGCGAGACCGTGACCTTGGTCACGCCCAGGCGAGCGGCGATGTCGGCGAGCGTCACGCGTCTGGGGCGCGGTGGAGTGTGATGCAGAGGCGGCATGGCAATGTCAGGCGCTGGAAAGAGAGAGGCCGAGTGTCACCGTTCCGGGGTGTCATCGGCAAGGACCACGACGTCAGACGTGGCTGAGCGAGAGCAGGAACAGGATCATCGGCGGCGAGGCCAGCGAGAGCAGAAAGCCGGATACGACGGCCACGGGCACGCAGGCAACACCGCCGGTCTGCTGGATGACTGGCAGAGTGAAGTCCATCGAGGTCGCGCCGCCGAAGCCGATGGCCAGCGGCGTGAAGCGTTGGATGGTCAGCGGGATCAACAGGAAGGCGAGCAGTTCGCGGCTCAGGTCATTGAAGAAGGCTGCGCCACCCAGAATCGGCCCGAGCTGATCACCGATCAGGATGCCTGACAGCGAATACCAGCCGAAACCGGCCGACATCGCCATGCCCTGATTCCAGTCGAGTGCCAGCAGTGGCGCGGCCAGAAGGCCCCCCAGCAATGAACTCACCATCACGGTCAGTGCGATGAAGAGCCCATGCTTGTTGAGCAGAATCTGGCGCAGGCTCATGCCGGAGCTTCTCAGCTGGCAGCCGATCAGCGCCAGCAGGGCATAGAGTGCCCACTCGGCCAGGGTGTCGGTGTCGAGCGAGATCTCCATCAGTCCCAGCACGACGCCCGCCGCGACGCCCAGCGCGACCGCCGCCGTCAGTGTCAGGGAGCCGGACAGCGCTTCCCAGCGGGTCATCGGCGCTCCCTCCACCACGCGTGAGGCATCCGCACGCAGTGCACTGCGGCGTGACAGCGCCCACAGTGCCAGCAGATTCAATGGCGTGATGATGGCGAACAGAATCACCGCCTGCCCGCTCATGGCGGCCATGCCGGCGCCGAGTTGCTCCAGCCCGGCAAGCCCCATGCCCATCAGGAACAGGATGACGTAGATCGAGGCATTCACCAGCTGATTGACGACCGCCAGGCGTGCGGGCTGCTCGATACGCACCAGATAGCCGAGAATCAGCGGCAGCAGGATGAAGATGAGACCCGAGAGCATGACCCTTCCTTGTCATTGGCCGTCGACAGGACCAGAGCGACGTAAGCGATTGATTGTCAGTGAGTATCACTGGGAAGGGTTACTGTAACGATTGCCGGGGACAGAGGGTATCCCCGGGAGTGGATCCTGCGCGATAACTGCTGATGGGGGATCAGCGCGGCTTATGCCGCGGCCTGGACACCGAGCACCGGACACCGAGCCTCACGACGGGTCACGGACTGGCCTGGCGCCGCGAGCTGCTGAGCCGGTCGAGGGTCAGATGTGCGGAGCGCTTGGGGACTTCACCTGCGGGGCTGTCCTCGTAGTCGAGGTAGTCGAGAGCCACCATCAGGCCCGGCCAGCGGGGGGCCAGCCACAGGCGGTAGTGCTTCTGATCACGATGCTTGCGCCAGGTGTCCAGCCGCAGGGTGCGGAAGGTCTGACCGGCGGCCACGCGGGATTCCTGTGCCTGGATCTCATACATCAGTGTCCGGGTGCGCCCCTTGTGATCCAGATATTCCAGCGCACAGGGGGCTCCCGTCAGGCAACTTCCCGCGGCCCACTGGGCATCGGCCTGCTGGCTCAGCAGTACCAGCAGGGTCTGGCGGTCGGGGAGGAGCGTCTCGTCAGGCTCGGGTGCCTCGCGGCTGTAGTCCTTGCCGATACCCGCCAGACGATAACCGGAACGATACCCGGCCGGCTGCAGCTGGCCCTCCTTGAGGAGGAAGCGTCCCTGCTCGTAGCCGCTGGCCACCTTGATGGAGGCCTCCATGCTGGCGATGTAAAGCTCCCCGCTCTGGCTGATGCGCTGCGTGATGGGCACATCCGGCCAGCCGTCCAGCACCAGGGTGTATTGAGCGGTGAAGGGCACGGGAGACTCCGCGCTGCTCACGTCAGCGCTCGCCTGTTGCGCCGTGCTCAACAGGGCTGATCCCAGCAGCATCGCGCCAAGCCAGCCGTTCAGGCGGCAAGGCGAGGGTATCCGTCGCAGGCGTGTCCAGTGGATTCGTCGTGGTACAAGGGCAAGCATGGTGACTCCTGTCGAAGCTTTCTGTCCGCAAATGGGGCCGCCCTTGGGGAGTGGTGTCGTTCGGGGCGAGAGCATGATGATTGGGCAGCGTGGCCGCATGCAAGGTTCCCTCGCGCTGGCGCACCTCTCCTGCCAGTCGTGGATGACGCATGAGGACCTGCTGGCGATGGCCCCGATGACAGGCGCATCAGGCACAGGACGCTATTTCAGCGCTTGCTCATGCGCGCCGGACAGGTACTCTGGGAACGCCTTGTGCGTGAGCTGCAGGCTTCCCGACATGTTAGGCAGAGGTGATGTCAGGCGAGCGCGATGCAGTGATGCCAACCCCGTTTGTTCAATCAGGAGATCATCATGGCCAGCATTGTCATCATTGCCGGAGATTTTGTGGAAGACTATGAGCTGATGGTGCCGTTCCAGGCGCTGCAGGCGATGGGTCATCGGGTCGATGTGGTATGCCCGGACAAGCGTGAAGGCGATATCGTCAAGACGGCGATCCACGACTTCGAAGGCGATCAGACCTATACCGAGAAGCCGGGTCACAACTTCGCGCTCAACGCGAGCTTCGCCGATCTCAAGGCGGAAGACTACGATGCGCTGCTGATCCCCGGTGGCCGCGCTCCCGAGTACCTGCGTCTGGACGAGCGCGTGCTGAACCTGGTGCGTCACTTCGTCGAGGCCGACAAGCCCATCGCCGCCGTCTGTCATGGCCCGCAGCTGCTGGCGGCTGCCATGTCGCTGGAAGGCCATCGTGTCAGCGCCTATCCGGCCTGCGCGCCGGAGGTCAAGCTGGCAGGTGGCGAATTCGTGTCACTGGAAGTCACCGATGCCGTGACCTCCGGCAAGCTGGTGACCGCGCCGGCCTGGCCGGCCCACCCGGAGTGGCTGCGTCAGTTCAATGCCCTGCTGGCATGAGGCGTGACTGACCTCCATTGCGGCTGACATGCATTGCGACTGACATGAGCCGTGGCACGAGCTGCCATCGCGCCTCGTGATGCTCGACGACGACACCCCGCCTTGGCGGGGTGTCGTCGTTTCAGGCGGTGAGTCTCTCGATCCAGGCGCGATGCGGGGCGAGGCGTGACTGGTGTTCCGCCCGCCAGACGGGGTCGCCCAGGGTGCTGGCGTAGCGGCTGGCATGATCACAGGCCAGCAGCAGCCAGCTACCCGTCAGCGCCTCGCCGCGGGCGTGCTTGAGCTCGAGGGTTTCCAGCAGGCCCGCGAAGGCGGTGCCGGTGGAGGGCCCGACGGCAAGCCCGGCATGCTCTGCCAGCCATAGTGCCGCCGCCTGGCTGCGGGCATCCGCGATGCGTCGATAATCATCGAAGTGCACGGGGTCGAACGCTTCCAGTACACAGGGGCGGCCAATGCCCTCGATGGGGTTGGGTGCCTGAGGCGCGGGCAGTGAGGTCATGCGGGTGCCATGGGTGTGATGGTGCTGCCAGCAGGCGTGATAGACGGAGTGTTCGGGGTCCACGCCGATCACGCGAGCGCCATGGCCGCTGTGGTGAAAAGGCCCCGAGTGGTGAAGAGGCCCCGAGTGGCGAAGAAGACCCTTGTGACGCAGATGGCGCGCGAAGGTGGCGGCGCTGCCGCCGGTGCCAGCGCCGAGAAAGACCGCTTCAAGCTCCGGCAGCTCGCGTTCGGCGATCTGTGCCAGACACTCGCCCGGCAGGCTTGTCTCGCTCTGCCAGTCGCTGGCCGTGGCGGCATGCTGGAACTGATTGAGGAAGTGGCCGCCGCTGTCCTCGGCCAGCGCCTGGGCGGACTGGCAGAGGTGGGCGGCATTCTCGATCTCCACGACACGCCCGCCCTCGTCACGAATCGCCTTCAACTTGTCACATGCGGTGCCCTTGGGCACCACGGCGATGAATTCCAGTCCCAGGCGGTGTGCCAGCCACGCTTCAGAGACCGCCGTGGAGCCTGACGAGGCGTCGATGACCGGGCGTCCGGGACTGAGCCAGCCTTGCCTCAACGCCTGCTCGAACAACGCCATGGCCAGTCGATGCTTGAGTGAACCACTGGCGTGGGCGCGCTCGTCCTTGATCAGCACGCGCGCCTCGCCAAGCCCGCAAAGCGCAAGCTCCCTGAGCGGAGTGACGGGCGTGGCTGCCTTCAAGGCGGTCAGCTGTGCCAGGCACTCCTGTCGCCATGCTTCCAGAGGCGCCCTGTGCAGCAAGCCCTCCGAGGGAGTGGCGAGTGAAGAGGGCGCACACGGCGAGCGAGGGGGAAAGGCAGTGGTCGGCATGGCAGCGGTTCCTGTGGCGGGGAGGAGCCTTCATGGTACGACCGGCTGTCAGGCAAAACTTGCCAGTTGTCATGGCGTAGGCCATGTTCTGTAGCAAGATTTTGTCGTGAGGAGGGAGTATGGAGAAAATTGTGCTCGATGCCACGGACCGCGCGCTGCTGCGGCTGTTGCAGCGTGATGCCAGCCTGTCATTGGCGGCACTGGCGGAGTCGGTGCATCTGACCACCTCACCCTGCTGGAAACGCCTCAAGCGGCTGGAGGAATGCGGGGTGATCACCGCGCGGGTGGCGCTGCTGGATGCCGAGCGGGTCGGGCTGGGGCTGACCGCCTTCGTGCAACTCAAGACCCGCGATCATTCGCGGGCCTGGTTCGAGCGGTTCGTGGCGGTGATCGAGGAGATCGAGGAAGTCACCGAGTTCTATCGCATGGCGGGCGACTACGACTACCTGCTCAAGGTTCAGGTCGCGGACATGAATGCCTACGACCGCGTCTACAAGCAGCTGGTCAATACCCTCGATGACCTCACCGATGTCTCGGCACGCTTCGCGATGGAGTGTCTCAAGTCGACCACCGCGCTTCCGGTGTGAAACGCACGCCTCAGTAGCCGTGTTCCAGACTGATGCCCGTCAGGGACTCACCGCGCTGCACGCGGCGGATGTTCTCCGCCAGCTGGTCGGCGGCCTCGGAGACCGGGGTCGGGGCGGCGGCGTGCGGGGTGATGATCACCTTCGGGTGCTGCCACAGCGGGCTGTCGCCGGCGAGCGGCTCATGCTGGAAGACATCCAGCAGCGCGCCGCGCAACTGATCCTTCTCCAGCGCCGCGAGCAGATCCTCCTCGACCACGCTGCTGCCGCGGCCGGGATTGATCAGCACGGCGTCATCGGGCAGGGCCGCGAAGACCTCTGCATTCAGCACGTCGCGAGTGGCGGTGGTGTTGGGCAGCAGGTTGATCACCGCCTTGAGGCCAAGCGTTTCATCTCCCAGCACTGCCTTGAGCGAGCGACCGCCTTCCCCCTGTTCATGGTGGCAGGTCACGCCCTCCAGGGTGTGGGCGCTGCGGCTGAAGCCATGCACGGGGTAGCCGTCTGCCGCCAGCGCCTCGGCGATCTGCCGGCCGATGGCACCCAGGCCGAGCACCGCGACCGGATAATGCCTGGCGCGCACCACGCGATGTGGCGCCCAGTGACGCTCTGACTGCTGGACAGCGTAGCGATCGAAGTCACGTCGGAAATGCAGCAGGCCGTAGCGCACGTAATCGAGCATGTGGCTGGCCATGCCGGCATCGCGCAGTTTGAGCACCGGCACCTCTCGAGGCAGGGCGGGATTGGCCAGCAGGCTGTCCACGCCGGCACCCAGATTGAGAATCGCCTTCACGTCGTGATCGCGATGCCGCTCGAACAGTGCCGCCGGGGGTGCCCACACCACCAGGATGTCGCCCAGGGTCTCGCCGTCATCGGCGAGGATCTCGATGTCGCTGCTGTCCAGACGCTCACGCAGTGCCTCGCACCAGCGTTCTGCCCGCTCGTGATGTACCAGAATTCGCATGTGGCTCATCTGAAAGAGTCTCCTGAAAGGTCCTGGAGTATTTCCCGGTGATGTCGTGATGATGGCGCGGCCCTTGCAAGGGCCGAAGGGAAGGGCGACAGTGCCAGAGTCGCCTTTGACCCGCTGTCGGCAGAGTGACAGACTCGAATCAAGAGGGGAATTCGGATGTTCGCATATACGTTGACGGCTCTGGGCACCAGAGGCGCGCGTAAGGCTCCGCCCCGACGTGCTGCTTGCCTCAAGGCCTGATTGAACAGGAGCGCTGCATGAGCCAATTCCCGTCGCATCCGCCTATTGCCCAGCCTCCATTCGCGGGGCTCAACAACTTGCCGAATGGCGAAGCGCAGGCGATGCCCGACAACTGGGTACCGCGGCCACTGTCGGCCGGACGCCAGGCCTTCACCATCGGGGAATATCACGCCCGTATCCAGCGTGTCCGGGAAGCGATGGCGCGTGCCGGCATCGATGTGATGGTGATTTCCGACCCCTCCAACATGGCCTGGTTGACCGGTTATGACGGCTGGTCCTTCTATGTGCACCAATGTGTACTGCTGGGTCTGAGCGGTGAGCCAGTCTGGTACGGACGCCGTCAGGACGGCAACGGCGCGCTGCGTACCTGCTGGATGGGCGAGGACAACATCCTGTGGTATCCGGATTACTACGTGCAGAATCCGGACATGCATCCGATGGAGTTTCTCGCCCAGTCGATCCTGCCGCAGCGCGGCTGGCACGACGGCGTGGTGGGGGTCGAACTCGACAACTACTACTACTCGGCGCGTGCCCATCTGGCGCTGGTCAAGGAGTTGCCCCACGCGCGACTGGTGGACGCCAATTCGCTGGTCAACTGGTGTCGGGCGATCAAGTCCGAGCAGGAGATCGCCTACATGCGCGTGGCGGGGCGCATCGTCGAGCGCATGCACTCGCGCATCCTCGAGATGATCGAGCCGGGCCTGCCCAAGAGCGCACTGGTCGCCGAGATCTATCGTGTCGGGGTCGAGGGTGTGGTCGGGCCGAATGGCGAGATTCTCGGCGGCGACTATCCGGCCATCGTGCCATTGCTGCCGACCGGCAGTGATGCCGCTGCCCCTCACCTGACTTGGGATGACACGCCGTTTCGCGAGGGCGAGGGCACCTTCTTCGAGATCGCCGGCTGCTACAAGCGCTATCACGCGCCGCTCTCGCGCACCGTGTTTCTCGGTCGGCCGCCGCGCGATTTCGTGCGTGGTGAGTCTGCCCTGCTGGAAGGCATCGAAAGCGGCCTGGCCATCGCCAGACCGGGCAATCGCTGCTGCGACATCGCGCTGGCGCTGGGCGCGGCGATGGACAAGTACGGCTTCGACCGGGGGGGCGCACGTTGCGGCTATCCCATCGGCATCAGCTATCCGCCGGATTGGGGCGAGCGCACCATGAGTCTGCGCCCCAGTGACGAGACGGTGCTGGAACCGGGCATGACCTTCCACTTCATGCCCGGCATGTGGATGGATGACTGGGGGCTCGAGATCACCGAGTCGATCCTGATCACCGAGAATGGTGCCGAGCCATTGTGTGACGTGCCCCGCCAGCTGTTCGTCAAGTGACGGGCTGGCCGTTCGTCAGTGATGCGATGCCATACGCCTTTGTTGTTGTGAGTTCGTCCGGCCAAGGAGGCCTGTCATGCGTGAATCTCCCGTCAGCCTGACCATTGACCTGAACGCCGATGGCCTTCAGCACGGCTTCTTCAAGCTGCCGATTTCCACCGATGAGTCTGCCTGGGGTGCCGTGATGACCCCGATCAGCGTGATCGCCAACGGTGAAGGGCCCACGGTGCTGCTCACCGGCGGCAATCACGGTGACGAGTACGAGGGCATCACCGCGCTCTACAAGCTGGCGGCCCGCCTCACGCCCGAGGACGTGCAGGGGCGTGTCATCATCGTGCCGACCATGAATGCGCTGGCGGCCAAGGCCGGGCGGCGCTGCTCGCCACTTGATGGCGGCAATCTCAATCGCAGCTTCCCCGGCGATCCCGAGGGGGGACCTACCGAGCAGATCGCCGACTATTTCACCCGGGTGCTGGTACCGCAGTGTGACTACGCGCTGGACCTGCATTCCGGTGGCCGCACCCTGGATATCCTGCCGTTCGCGGCCGCGCACCGCCTGGACTATCTCGAGGCGTCGCTGGGCGTGGAGCAGTGCCGTCATCAGGAAGCCGAGAGTCTGGCCGGCGCGCTGGCCTTCGGTGCGCCTTCGGCGATGATGATGTTCGAGCTGGATGCCGAGGCGCTCTACGACACTGCCGTGGAACGCCAGGGCAAGGTCTTCGTCACCACGGAGCTGGGGGGCGGCGGTTCCACCACGCCTGAGCGCCAGGCGATCGCCGACCGTGGCGTCGACAACTTCCTCGCCTTCAGTGGCGTGCTGCGCGAACGCAGTCGTGCCGACCTGGAAGGCGATGTCGAGCGACGCCATGCCGACCAGATGACCAGGCCGCTGCTGATCGACATGCCGGACGCCAGCTGCTACGTGCAGAGTGAGCATGAAGGCCTGCTGGAACTGTGCGTGACGCTGGGTGAGCAGGTCAGCGCGGGGCAGTGCGTGGCTCGGGTCTACCCGCTGGGGCGGGCCGGTCAGCCGGCGGTGGAATATCGTGCCGAGCGCGACGGCGTGCTGGTGGCACGGCGCTTCCCGGCGCAGGTCAGTCTCGGCGATACGCTGGCGGTGATCGCTGAGGTGGTGGACGACCTGGCGCGAGATGCCTCATGAGTTCAGGCGCTGCGCGCGCGATGCCCGCGCCCAGGCTTGATGCCTTCGATCTGAAGATTCTGGCGATCCTCGAGCGCGATGGTCGCATCACCAAGTCGCGGCTGGCCGAGGAGATCAATCTGTCGGTCAGCCCGTGCTGGGAGCGGGTCAAGCGCCTTGAGCAGGCCGGTATCATCGAGGGCTATTCGGCGCGCATCAATCAGGCGCTGCTCGAGGCGCAGCGCGGCGGCGCCGTGGTGGCAGCCCCGCGCACGCCGGTATGGGTGGAGATACACCTCAAGCATCACGATGCCGAGAGCTTCCAGCGCTTCGAGCGCGCCATGCGCGAGGCGGACGAGGTGATCGAGTGTGTGGCGGTCGGCGGCGGCGTGGATTATCTGCTGCGTCTCGAGACGGCGAGCATCGATGCCTACCAGCGATTGATCGACCGCTGGCTGGTCTCCGAGCTGGGGATCGATCGTTACTTCACCTACATCGTCACCAAGCAGGTAAAATAGCGCGCCATTGCAGCCGACCTTCCTCTTTCGCAGCGCGAGATATCATCACCATGGCGCCTTCCACCGCCCCTTCAGGCTCCGTTGTCAGCCAGTCCCATGCCCTATCTGACGCGCCTGACGCGCCGGTGCTGATCTTCGATTCGGGGGTCGGAGGACTCTCGGTGGCGGCGGAGATTCGCCGCCAATGGCCGACGTTGCCGCTGGCCTATGTGTGTGACAACGCCGCGCTCCCCTACGGCACCAAGGCCGATGACTGGCTGGTGACGCGCATCGCGCAGGTGTGTGCGGCGGCGGTCGAGGCAAGTGGAGCGCGTGCCCTGGTGGTGGCGTGCAATACCGCCAGCACGCTGGCGCTGCAGGCATTGCGCGAGACGTTGTCGATTCCGGTGATCGGTACCGTACCGGCGATCAAGCCTGCCGCGCTGCTGGCGCGCAGCCGTCAGAGCGCGGTGCGCCGCGCACAGGGCGAGCCGCCAGTGTTCGGCTTGCTGGCCACCTCCGCCACGGTGAGGCGTGCCTATACCGAGCAGTTGATCCATGATTTCGCGGCGGACTGCCAGGTGATTCGCGTCGCGGCGGACCCGCTGGTCGCCGAGGCCGAGCGCCGTCTGCGTGGCGAGGCGGCTCGCCCCGAGGTGGTCGCGGCGAGTCTGGCGGATCTCGCGGCGGTACCGGGGCTGGAGGTGGTGATTCTCGGCTGTACCCACTTCCCGCTGCTCAGCGCGGATATCGCCAGCGCCTTGGGCAGGAATGCTCCGGGTGAACCACCGCTGGCGCTGGTGGATTCCGGCGCGGCGATCGCACGGCGCGTGGCCCATGTGCTGGAGTTGCCGGCCCGCACGGCGCAGCCCACGCTGGCGCAAGACGAGGTGTCTGACGCAGGCATCGCCCTGGCGACGGACGCCTGTCAGCCCGGCCTTGCCACTGCACTTGAAAGCCAGGGGTTTGCCGCCCCTCGAGGACTCGCGCTCGGCCCCTGACGGCCCCTGTCGCTGCATGAGTCACCAACCCGTGCTTGAGCTTCGCGCTGCCGGTGGTAGGCTAGCGCGCCCAACCTTTGAATGGACGTGATCGGCATGGCTTGCCATGACCCCATCCGCGTCCCTTTGCTCATCGTTTCAGTGCTGCGGTATGCCCGCAGGCAGGAGTCAGTGTGGCCATCGCCGTCGTCGATCCCAGTCAGTATGAACAGCAGCTTGCCGAGAAGGCCGAGCAGACCCGCGCCCGTTTCGCCGCCTTCGATGCGCCGGAGCTCGAGGTGTTTCCCTCGCCGCCCAGTCATTACCGCATGCGCTGCGAATTTCGTATCTGGCATGAGGATGACGACCTCTACTATGCGATGTTCGAGGTGGAATTCGACGACGAGGGCAACAAGAAGAAGACGGTCGTGCGCATGGACGACTTCCCGGTGGCCAGCCAGCGCATCAATACGCTGATGCCGCTGCTGCGTGAGCGGCTCAAGGCCAGTCCGGTGCTGCGTGAGCGTCTGTTCCAGTGTGAATTCCTCACCACTCTGAGTGGCGAGGCACTGGTCACGCTGATCTATCACCGCAAGCTGGAAGAGGACTGGGAAGCCGAGGCGCGCGCGCTGGAGCAGGAACTCGACATCATGATCATCGGGCGTTCACGCAAGCAGCACCTCGTGCTGACGCGCGATCACGTCTTCGAGCGTCTCGAGGTCGATGGACGTGAATATGTCTATCAGCAGGTCGAGAACAGCTTCACCCAGCCCAACGCCGAGATCTGCCGCTCCATGCTCAGCTGGGCGCGCGACGTGACCCATCCGGACAAGGCGCGAGCGGAAGGCCGGGAGCAGGGCGACCTGGTCGAGCTCTATTGTGGCAACGGCAATTTCACCATCGCGCTGGCCGAGAACTTCCGTCGCGTGCTGGCCACCGAGATCTCGCGGACGTCGGTGGCCTCGGCGCAGGTCAATCTGGCGGCCAATGGCATCGACAATGCCCAGGTGGCGCGCATGTCCGCCGAGGACTTCTCGCTGGCACTGGCCGGCGAGAAGGAGGGGCGTCGCGTGGCGGAGATGGACCTCGAGAATCATGACTTCCGCACCGTGCTGGTGGACCCGCCGCGCGCCGGTCTCGATGCCGACAGCTGCGAGCAGACCGCGCGCTACGAACGCATCGTCTATATCTCCTGCAACCCGCAGACGCTGAGCGAGAATCTCGAGGTGCTGTGCCGCACGCATCGCATCGAGCGTTTCGCGCTGTTCGACCAGTTCCCCTATACCGACCACCTGGAGTGTGGGGTCTATCTCGTCAGGAAGTAAGTGAAAGCAGGCGTGTCAGCAAGTGAGAGACGGCGGAGCGTTTTCCGCCTCGACGCTTGAAAAGCCGAGGCCCCGTTGCCAACTAGACTCCAGATCCGGCTCCATGAGCCATCGGGAGTGATAGTGGCGGCGGGGCCTCGTCGTGTCTGTCTCGATGAACGCCTTGTTAGACTTTCGTTTCATGACGCGAGGCGCAAGTCAATACCCGATGCACAGATGTCATGCAGCATGACCAATATGGAACAGGCATGGGGCCGAGGCACAGACTGCGCTAGTCTGTGATGCACTGCATGAGCCTGCGCCTTGGCATCCTGTCACGGGTGCGAGCGTGGGCTCTCTATGACTATTCTTCCTGATACTTCCATCAGGTCAGTCGAGGTGATTGATGCTACACGTGGCGACGGACGGCAAGCAGGAATTCCTTGCGCAGCTCCAAGAGCAGCTGGACAAGCGACTTCCCAAGGACAAGGTGCAGGAAATCGCGGCCTTTGCGCGCGATTATCATGCGACGGCTTCCTTCGAGGACATGGCCGAGCGCAAGCTGGATGACCTCTACGGCTCCACTCTGGCCGTATGGCACTTCCTGCAGAGTCACGCTGCCCCCAAGGTGCGCGCCTACAACCCTGACTTCGAGAAGCATGGTTGGCAGTCCACCCATACCATCATCGAAGTGCTGCACCCGGACATGCCCTTCCTGGTGGACTCGGTGCGCATCGAGCTCAATCGTCGCGGCATCACCGTGCATGCCATCCACAATGCCGTGCTGGCCGTGGCGCGCGATGCCTCCGGTCAGCTGGAGCGCGTGACCGCGCCGCGCGCCGAGAACGCTCCCGAGACGCGCGAGTCACTGATCTATATCGAGATTGATCGTCACAACGATGGCGAGATGCTCGAAGATCTGGAAAACAGCCTGAGTGAAGTGCTGGCTGAAGTGCGGGTCGCCGTGGCGGATTTCGAGGCCATGCGCTCCCAGGGGGCTCAGGCGCTCAGAGAGCTGCGTGACAACCGTCCTGCCACCGTGTCCGAGGCGGATCACCAGGAAGCCTGCGAGTTCATGGAGTGGATGGGCAACGATCACTTCACCTTCCTCGGCTATGACGAATACACCGTCGAAGAGCAGGACGACGGCACTCGCGTGCTGAGCAAGGTCGAGGGTTCCGAGCTTGGCGTCCTGAAGCTGGACCTCGAGCGCTACCACGAGCAGTCCCGCCATCAGCAGAGCGTCAACAGCGATCAGTACGTGCTGATCCCGGAGCTGCTGTCCTTCGCCAAGAGCGCCTTCCACGCCCGCGTGCACCGTCCGGCCTATCCGGACTACATCACTGTCGAGCGCTTCGATGCCGAAGGCCGCGTGATCGGCGAGCGTCGTTTCCTGGGGCTCTACACCTCCACGGTCTACAACCAGAGTCCGCGTAACGTGCCGATTCTGCGTCGCAAGGTGCAGGACGTCATGGAGGCCGCCGGGGTCAACCCGAAGGGCCACAACGGCAAGCACCTGCTGCAGATTCTGGAAGTCTATCCGCGTGATGACCTCTTCCAGATCTCCACGGATGAGCTGACCCGCACCGCCACCAGCATCCTCAATATCCGTGAGCGTCGTCGCGTGCGTCTGATCGTGCGTGAAGACCGCTTCGGCAAGTTCTTCTCCGTGCTGGTGTTCGTGCCGCGCGATGTCTACTCCACCGACCTGCGCGTGCGCATCCAGAATCTGCTCTGCGAAGAGCTGGATGCCACCTTCGGTGATTTCACGCCGTATCTGTCCGAGTCCGTGCTGACACGCATCCAGTTCATCCTGCGCTTCAAGGGCGACGAGCCTGGCCAGTACGACATGCGCGCGCTGGAGAACAAGATCGCCCAGCTGGCACGCAGCTGGCGTGACGAGCTGCACGCCGCGATGGTGGAAGGCTTCGGTGAAGAGCAGGCCAATGAACTGATGAGCCGTTATCGCGATGCCTTCCCGGGCAGCTACCGTGATGACTTCTCGCCGCGCACCGCCGTCTACGACGTGGGCCATCTGCGTGCGCTGGATGAAGGCGATGTCGTGGCCTTGAGCACCTATCGTCTGGTCGAGGATGACAACTCGGGTGTCAACCTGAAGCTGTTCCACAAGCATCAGCCGATTCCGCTGTCCGACGTGCTGCCGGTTCTCGAGAACCTGGGGCTGCGCGTCATCGGCGAGCGTCCTTACGAGATCGAGCGCAGCGATGCCACCTGCTGGATCCACGATTTCGATCTGGAGCACCACGGCAAGGGCGCAGTCGAGCTGTCCGAAGTGCGCGAGAGCTTCATCGAAGCCTTCAAGAAGATCTGGTCCGGTGAAGCCGAATCCGACGCCTTCAACCGCCTGATCATCGGCTCCGGCCTGGACTGGCGTGAAGTGGCGATGCTGCGTGCCTACGCGCGTTACCTGAAGCAGATCCGCTTCGGCCTCTCCCAGGCCTACATCGCCAATGCCCTGGGCAGCCATCCGGATATCACCCGCGAGCTGGTGCAGCTGTTCAACCTGCGCTTCGACCCGCAGGGTCAGGGCGATGAGGATGACGTCAGCGCCTGCCGCGATCGCATCAACGGTCTGCTCGATCAGGTCTCCAGCCTCAACGACGACCGTCTGCTGCGTCGCTACGTGGATCTGATGATGGCCACGCTGCGCACCAACTTCTTCCAGCCGGCGGAAGATGGTCAGGCCAAGGACTACATCAGCTTCAAGCTCGATACCCGTCAGATTCCGGACGTGCCCAAGCCGCGTCCGATGTTCGAGATCTTCGTCTACTCGCCGCGCGTCGAGGGCGTGCACCTGCGCGGTGGCAAGGTCGCGCGCGGTGGTCTGCGCTGGTCCGACCGTCACGAGGACTTCCGCACCGAAGTGCTGGGGCTGGTCAAGGCGCAGCAGGTCAAGAACGCGGTCATCGTGCCGGTGGGTGCCAAGGGCGGCTTCGTCTGCAAGCGCATGCCGGAAAGCAACGACCGTGACGTGATCCAGAAGGAAGGTATCGCCTGCTACCAGATCTTCATCCGCGCACTGCTCGACATCACCGACAACCTGTCCGGTGGTGACGTGGTACCGCCGAACGCCGTCGTGCGCTATGACGAAGACGACCCCTACATGGTGGTCGCGGCGGACAAGGGCACCGCGACCTTCTCCGACATCGCCAATGCCATCTCCAACGAGTACGGCTTCTGGCTGGGCGATGCCTTCGCCTCTGGTGGCGCCAACGGCTATGACCACAAGGGCATGGGCATCACCGCCAAGGGCGCCTGGGTCAGTGTGCAGCGTCACTTCCGCGAGATGGGCATCAACATCCAGGAAGACGAGTTCAGCGTGGTCGGTATCGGTGACATGGCCGGTGACGTCTTCGGCAACGGCATGCTGCTGTCCGAGAAGATCCGTCTGGTCGGTGCCTTCAACCACCGCAACATCTTCGTCGACCCGAACCCGGACACCGCGAAGAGCTTCGCCGAGCGCGAGCGTCTGTTCCGTCTGCCGCGTTCCAGCTGGGACGACTACGACAAGAGCTTGATCAGCGAAGGTGGCGGTCTGTTCTCGCGTGATGCCAAGACCATCACCATCACGCCGCAGATGAAGGAAGTCTTCGACATCCGCGAAGACCGCCTGGCGCCCAACGAGCTGATCAACGCGATGCTCAAGGCGCAGGTCGATCTGATCTGGAACGGCGGTATCGGCACCTATGTCAAGGCCTCCACCGAGACTCACGCCGATGTCGGTGACAAGGCCAACGACGGTCTGCGCATCAACGGCAACGAGCTGCGCTGCAAGGTGGTCGGAGAGGGCGGCAACCTGGGTCTGACCCAGCGTGGCCGCATGGAAGCCGCAGCCAAGCGTGGCGTGCGCGTCAACACCGACTTCATCGACAACGCCGGTGGCGTGAACTGCTCGGATCACGAGGTCAACATCAAGATCCTGCTGGACGACATCGTCGCCCGCGGTGACCTGACCGACAAGCAGCGCAACCAGCAGCTGGCCGAGATGACCGACGAGGTCGGCGAGCTGGTGATCAAGGACAACTATCGCCAGACCCAGGCACTGTCGCTCTCCGAGCTGCAGTCCAAGGAAGGCATGGGCGTCTTCCGTCGCTTCATCAATGAACTCGAAGCGGCCGGTACCCTGGATCGCGAGCTCGAGTTCCTGCCTTCCGATGAGGCGCTGATCGAGCGTTCCAATGCCGGTGAAGCCCTGACCCTGCCGGAACTGTCCGTGCTGGTGTCCTACGCCAAGAGCGATCTCAAGACCAGTCTGATCGCCTCTGACGTGCCGGATGACAGCTACGTGCAGCAGCATCTGGAGCGTGCCTTCCCGCGCGTGCTGATGGAGCGCTTCCCGGAGGAGATGTATCAGCACCGTCTGAAGCGTGAGATCGCCGCCACCCAGATCGCCAATGACCTGGTGGATCACATGGGCATCGCCTTCGTGCGTCGCCTGGAAGACACCACCGGTGCCGGCAAGGCCGAGATTGCGCGTGCCTACATCGTGGCGCGTGACAGCTTCAACCTGGAAGCGCTGTGGACCCAGATCGAGGCGCTGGATCACCAGGTGCCGGCCGACATGCAGTACCGCATGATGAGCGATCTGATGCGCCTGATGCGTCGCGCCACCCGCTGGTTCCTGCGTCAGCGCAGCAGCATGGGCGTCAAGGAGAGCATCTCGCACTTCGCGCCGCGTCTGGCTCAGCTGTCCGAGAGCATCGGCGAGCGCCTCAAGGGCGAAGCCCGCGAGCACTGGGAGGCTCGTCGCGACCACTACGTCGAGGCAGGCGTTCCGGAAGCGCTGGCCAGCACCATCGCGGCGACCTCAAGCCTGTATGCCGGTCTCGGCATCATCGAGGCCGCCAAGGTGACCGGCGAGAAGATCAACCGTGTGGCGGAAGCCTTCTACGGCATCGGCCATCGTCTCGAGCTGCCGTGGGTCGGCGACAAGATCAACGGCCTCGAGGTGCAGGACAGCTGGCAGGCCCAGGCGCGCGAGAGCTTCCGTGATGACCTGGATCGTCAGCAGCTGGCCCTGACCGTCAGCGTGCTCAAGCAGGACAATGCCCCGCGCGAGATCGATGAGCGTGTCGACAACTGGATGGCAAGCCATGAAGGACTGGTCAGCCGCTGGTGCTCACTGCTCGGCGAGATGAAGAGTGGTGCCCAGTTGAGCTTCCCGCTGTTCGCCGTCGCACTGCGTGAACTGGTCGATCTGGCCGAGTCCCGTCGCGAGGCGTGAGCCGGGCAGGAACTCTGCTGACCCGCGATACGCACATCTGTAAGCGTCATCGCTGAACGAAACCCCCGCCAATGGCGGGGGTTTTTTTGTGCAATCAAGAAAATCGCGATTGCCAAGGCTGGGGTAAGGTAACTGTCGTCGAGGGTCTGGTATGCTGAGGGCAGCGAGTGCAACCCCTGTTTCCTGAGCCGCATGGTTGCCGCGATGGCAGCGGTCGGCTTACGTTTTCAAGAACTTCAGTACAACAAGGCAGAGACACCATGTCACAACGTGCGTTACCCCTTGCCTGCGCCATTGCGCTCGGCCTCTCCAGTTTCGCATCCCAGGCCGTGCTGGCAGATGGCAGCCCTGCACAGCAGCGCGCCGAAGCCGCTGCGGGCAAGCTGGACATCTCCAAGTTTCTCAAGCCGCGCAGCGATGCCCACAGCCAGAACTTCCAGTTCGGTGGTACCAGTGTCCATCAGTTCACCATCAAGGAAGCCGGGCGCTATGAGATCGACGGCAACGCCAACTTCGATGTGAGTGATCCCTACACCCTGAATGCCAGCCTGGAAGACGAGCAGGGTGCGATCATCGCCACGGGCACGGGTGACAGGGCATCGGATGGCCTGAACATGAATGTCGAGCTGGAGCCCGGGGTCTACAAGCTGCGCGTACGCGCCGACAAGCTGGGTGCCGGCAAGTCGGGTGGCAATACCTATGAAGTGAACGTGGCGGGCCTCAGCGAGAGCGGTGAGAAGCTCTCCGCCGAAGAAAGCGGCATCGAGACCGGTGACGGTCTGGTGTTCCTGGACACCGATGGTGATGGCCGTCGCACTGCCTTCGTCGATGCAGACGATAAAGTGGCGACCATCAAGCCGGCCACCGTGGCCGCGGCTGAGCAGGCGGCGCGCGAGCAGAAGGCCGCCGAGACCGGCAACGCTGCCGCGGAAGGTAGCGCTACTGCCGGTGAAGCCGTCGCCAGCACGGCGACTGGCACGGCCGAAGCTGCCGCTTCTGTATCTGCCACTACGGCGTCTGCCACCACGGCGTCGGCGACCGGCAGCGCTGCTGTCACCGAGAGTGAAGCGGAGCCGGACCGTCGTTTCGATGAGATCGTCACCGATGTGCGCATTCGCGAGAAGGGCGAGGTCATGACCTTCGATGTCTCAGATCGCGGCACCGTGACCATCGACAGCGAGACATTCCCGGGCAGCGAAGGTACCTACAAGTTGCAGATGCGCCTGCTGGATGAGAACGGCAATACCGTGGCCAGCGACAAGGGCGAAGGTTTCGAGGGCGACTTCCACCTCGAGACCGTGCTGGAACCGGGGCGCTACACCGTGTGGGTCAGCGGTCAGAAGTTCGGCACTGCCATGGAAGGGGTCAACAACTACACCGTGCGAGTGCGTCAGCTGGACGTCAAATAAGCCCAGCGCTCAGACCCTGACAGTGACAAAGAAGGCGGCCCTCGGGGCCGCCTTCTTTCGTGTGTCGCTTCCTTGTCGCCTTCCTCTGTGCCTCATCTTCGTCACTTCTCTTTGTCACTTCTCTTCGTTCTCCCTCGTCATTCTCGCCTGAGGCAATCGCGTCCGGCGGAGTGTCTGTCGCGACGGGCTTCGGGTATACTTCGCGCCCAGTTCCGCTGTCGTCATGCCCCCTGTCGCTGCTGCCTGGAGATCACCATGTACTCGTTTGCTCGCTCGCTTCTGTTCAAGCTCGATCCGGAAACGGCTCATGGTGTGACGCTCAACGCCCTGGACATGGCCCATCGGCTTGGCATGGCGCGTGGATTGGGCGGTGAGGCACCACGTGACCCGGTGACGCTGATGGGGCTCGAATTCCCCAACCGTGTCGGGCTGGCTGCCGGTCTCGACAAGAATGCCGATCACCTCGATGCGCTCGCCGCCCTGGGATTCGGTTTCGTCGAGGTCGGCACGGTGACGCCGAAAGGGCAGGCTGGCAATCCGAAGCCGCGCCTGTTCCGCCTGCCGGAGCATCAGGCGATCATCAACCGCATGGGCTTCAACAATGCCGGGGTTGAGCATCTGGTCGCGAAGGTCAAGGCGAGTCAGGCGCGTGGTGCCTCCGGAGTCGTGTTGGGGATCAACATCGGCAAGAACCTGACCACGGCGGTGGATGATGCGCTGAGCGACTATCTGGTCTGCCTCGAGGCCGTGCATGCTCACGCCGACTACATCACCGCCAACATCTCGTCGCCCAACACGCCGGGATTGCGCAATCTGCAGTTCGGGGACCACCTCAATCAGTTGCTGGCGGGGCTGCGCGAGCGCTGTGATCAACTCGATGCCGAGCGTGGCAAGAAGGTCCCTCTGGTGATCAAGATCGCCCCTGACATGGACAGTGAAGAGATTCTGTTCGTGGCGCGTGCGCTGGCTGACAATGGCATCGATGGTGTCATCGCGACCAATACCACCATCGAGCGCTCCGCGGTCGCGGGGAGTTCGTACGCAGAAGAGGCCGGTGGCCTGTCCGGTGCGCCGGTGCGGGAATCCTCCACCCGCGTGATTCGCGGGCTGCGCGAAGCACTGCCGAACATGCCGATCATCGGTGTCGGTGGTATCACGGATGGTGAGAGTGCGCGCGAGAAGGTCGCGGCGGGCGCGGACCTGGTTCAGCTGTACTCCGGACTGATCTATCGCGGCCCGGCGCTGATCGGAGAGTGCGCGCGTGCATTGGAGAAGGCGGATACGCTCATCAAGCTGTGATCAGACAGCCAGACAACGAAAGAGCCGCCTCCTGACATCAGAAGGCGGCCTCGGTACCGGCGTGAATGATGATGTGGCAGTGTCAGCGATATGTCTCGTGAACTGACATTGCCGTGTTGGCTGCCATGTCCAGCCAGCGTGCACGATGCGAAGCGCTTTTGCCGTCAGGGACGGCGGTCGGGTATTGGCCCATCGAGCTCATCGGGTCCGTGGATGGTGATAGCAGGCCTGCAAGAAGCCTGCTGATGCAGTCAAGGTGAACGTTTGCCCGTGTCGTGCTCCGCGCTGAACCGTCGTTCATGCAGGCCGTCGCCTGCCGCGCATTCTCTGGAGCCATGTCGCGAGGGAATCGACACGAGCGCCAACATCTCGGCCTTTCAAGCGGAGAAGCGAGTCGGCCCCATTGCCTACTGCTTCACGCGCCTGACAGTGCCGTGCGTCTTCAAGATAGAAATAAGGCGTTACCTCCCTGGTGGCTTGTCATGTCGCTAAGCGACGTCCTTGGGATTTTCCGGGTGACATCAGCATCGACTGAGTCACCGTGAACACCTCGAGTCCTCTCTGTACGTGCCTTCCGGCGCCATTGATCAGGCGATCCGGTAGACTGATGCCGGAGAATCCGCTTGCGCAGCGCATCAGGCTGCGTGGGCGGGGTGAAAGGCGCCAGGCGCCATCTTCAGGTGTCACTCCTTGACGTCATGCATCCTGAAAGTCATCGGGACGGGAATCAACATCCCGGTGGGAGTATCCTGGTTTGTCCATTGCCGGAGCCCGCTGGGGCTCAGGACAGCACCATGGGGTTCTTGTGGATGCCGGACACGCCGGTCATGCCAGACCATTGGTCGCCACGTCCTTCGCGCCAGCCACTCATCCAGAATTCACGTAGATTGACATCGATACTGGGACAATCATCACGGGAACGACCGGTAACGCCGGCCTTGTAGCCGTGAACATAGGCACGCTGAAAGCGATCACGTTTCTGTCTCTTCATGGATGACCTCTATGTGAGAACCCATCGGCATTGGAGTCACTGTCGTGGTGTCTCTCGAGGAGACATCGTCCGGTGGCAGCGACTCGATACAGCATGGCTTGCCGAGTGAGAGAGTAGGCCGATGACCTGAAGGTCACTGCCGGCCTCGTGCTTCATCACCTCAGTGGCCACTGACCAGCCGTGTCGGGACAGGCCGTGGATGTGAGATGATGGAGGGTCTTGCCAGTACATGCTCGAGCGTGATGGTGGATAGGTCACTGCAGGCCCGGATCTCTGCTCTGAAGGTTGTGTCATCAGAATCCTGTTTCATCGGTGGCAATGGTCACCGAGATGCAGTCGGGCATGCTGCCTGAATGAGGGTTTCGCTCCGTGAACCTCCTTTTCGCTTGGCGTGTCACCTTTCCGAATTGCAGCTACACCTATAGTTTTTAGAACACTGCCTCTGGCTTGTCGACAGCCGTATAGGAATATCGCTAGTGCCAGAAGCCAACTCACAGGAATAAGTCCGGCCTTTGCCGGTGAGAGATTCATGACTGACACGACTTCTGCGACTTCGCCGCGCGCCCCCAGCAACCCGCTCTCCACCTGGTTTGCGACCTGTCCGCGTGGCCTCGAGACCTTGCTGGCTGACGAGCTGACGTCGCTGGGTGCCGAGGTGACCGGCACTACCGTGGCCGGCGTCCACTTCAATGGAAGTCAGGAGACGGCTTACCGCACCATCCTGTGGTCACGCCTGGCCAATCGCATCATTCGCCTGCTGACCCGCGTGGGCGGCGTCGACACCGGCGAGCAGCTGCGCAAGGCGAGCGCCGGCGTCGACTGGGCAATGGAATTGCCGGATCGTGCCTCCATCGCCGTCGATTTCCATGGAACATGGAAGGATATTCGGCATACCTTCTTCGGCGCTCAGACCGTCAAGGATGGCATCGTCGAGGCGATGTTCGAGGAAGGTCGCCACAAGCCGACCGTCGATGGCAAGAATGCCGATCTGCGCATCTATGCGCATCTGCACAATGGCTTCATCACCCTGGGCATCGACCTGGTGGGTCGCAGCCTGCATCAGCGTGGCTACCGCCCCGACCTCGCCCATGCGCCACTCAAGGAGAATCTGGCCGCGGCACTGCTGATGCGTGCCGATTGGCCGGCCCGTGCGGCGCGAGGTGAGAGCCTGGTCGACCCGATGTGCGGTTCCGGCACGCTGCTGATCGAGGCGGCCTTGATGGCGGCGGATATCGCCCCACAGTCGCTGAATGAAGACTTCGCCTGCCGCCACTGGGGGCGTCATGACGAGCGTATCTGGAAAGGTCTGCGCGAGGAGATGGAGCAGCGTGCCATCGCCGGGCGCCGCAAGGTCACCGCGCGTCTGTTCGGGCGTGATCATAGCCCGCAGGCGATCTCTGCCGCGCGCTCCAACGCCATGCGTGCCGGGATTCCGGCCCTGATCGAGCTGGAAGGCGCCTCCGTCGCCGAGCTGACCTGTCCTGAGGGCGCCACCACCGGCCTAGTGATGACCAACCCGCCCTACGGCGAGCGTCTGGGTGAGCTGCCGGCATTGGTGCCGCTCTATGCAAGCCTCGGTGAGCGCATGAAGCGTCACTTCGGCGGCTGGACGCTGGGCATGTTCACCGGCAACCCGGACCTCGGTCACCGTCTGGGCCTGCGTGCGCATCGTCAGTACGCCTTCCGCAACGGTCAGCTGGATTGCAAGTTGCTGATGATCGACGTGGCAGCGCGTGAGCGAGCGGTCGACGAGGACAGCGTGGCGGAAGATGCCCGCAGTCAGCCGGCACTCAGCGAGGGCGGCCAGATGTTCGCCAATCGCCTGAAGAAGAACCAGAAGACGCTGTCTCGCTGGCTCAAGCAGAGCGGCACCACCTGTTATCGCCTCTATGATGCCGACATGCCGGAATACGCGCTGGCCATCGATATCTACGGGCGTCATGTGCACGTGCAGGAATACACGCCGCCCAAGTCCGTGGATGCCAGTCAGGCGCAGCGCCGCCTGATGGATGCACTGGCGGCGATTCCGCAGGTACTGGGCTGCTCGCCCAACGATATCCATATCAAGCAGCGCACGCGTCAGGCGGGCAAGGCGCAGTACACCCGTCAGGACAGCTCCGGTCAGCGTATCGAGGTGCAGGAAGGCGACGCCAGACTGTGGGTGAACCTCAAGGACTACCTGGATACCGGCCTGTTCCTGGATCACCGTCCGGTGCGCAAGCTGCTGGGCAAGGAAGCGGACGGCAAGCGGGTGCTCAACCTGTTCTGCTATACCGCGACGGCCACCGTGCACGCGGTTTTGGGCGGTGCCAGCGAGAGTGTCAGCGTCGACATGTCCAATACCTACCTGGACTGGGGGCGCGAGAACTTCAAGCTCAATGGCATCAGCGAGAAGCGTCACCAGCTGGTGCGTGCCGACTGCCTGAAGTGGCTGGAGCGTTCCCGCGAGGAGTTCGACCTGATCTTCCTGGATCCGCCGACCTTCTCCAACTCCAAGAAGATGGAAGGCACCCTGGATATCCAGCGTGATCACGCGCGCCTGATCGATCTGGCGATGGCCAGTCTGGCGCCGGGCGGCACGCTGATCTTCTCCAACAACCATCGTCGCTTCGTGATGGATGACAGCGTCAGCCAGCATCATGTGGTGGAAGACCTGTCGCGCAAGCTGCTGGACCCGGACTTCAAGCGTCGTCCGGATATCCACCACGTCTTCCGCATCCGTCGCGCCAGCGACGTGAAGGGCTGAGCGATGGCCAACGTCCCGCTGTGGCTCTACACCACGGCGGGCTGTCATCTGTGTGCTCGGCTGGAAGCCACGCTGCAGGCGCTGGGGGCAGATGTCACGCTCACGCGGGTCGAGATCGCCTTCGACGCGCAACTGAGCGAGCGTTACGCGACACGCATTCCCGTGCTGGCAAGCGCATCGGGTGCAGAGTACTCGCTGGTAGATGGCGAAGAGGCCTTGCCGGGCTGGTTGCGCGCGCAGGGCGTCGAGCAGGGCGTCGATCGGACGCCCCCTGCCGGGCGTGACTCCGGCGTCGAGCCGCAGGGGCATGTCATGCGCCATGGACGTCGCTTTCTGCGCTGATTCGCATCATGCCCGGGCCTGAACGAAAGACCGCCGCTACCTCAAGGTAGCGGCGGTCTTCTTGTCTGCGGGTCCCGGCGGCGGCCTAGCCTTCCAGCAGTGACATCTGGCGCATGGCATCTTCGGCCTCGGGGCTGTCAGCCGTAGCCTCCAGCACCTTGGTGAAGCCACGTGAGGCCTGGATGTGAGCGAGGTCACTGACCCAGGTCATGGCCTGCTCGTAGCTTTCGGCCAGATCGTGCTTCAGTCCGCCGAACTGGGTGCCGATCTGGCCCCAGGAGCGACTGACGATCCAGTCGCCGAACATGTCCTGATGTACATGGACCAGGACGTAATCATGATGGCTTTCCCAGCGGATGATCACGCGTGACTCCCGAGGTGAAACAGAGGTGGCATGTGGATGGCTCGCAAGGCGCTGCAGGCTTGTGGCGCATGCTGCGTACGCCTAAGATGGCACGGCGGCGAACGCTGAATCATACCATTGTAATCTTCGCATGCCTTGCAGCAAGTCATGAAGCTTTGCAAGACGCCATGCACGCGGCAACGACCGCAACGCTACCCACCGGCACAGCAAGGAACAAGGCAACAGATGCACATCATCGTGGATGATAACGTCCTTCTGGCAGAAGAGTTCTTCTCTGAATTCGGGGAAGTGATCTGTCTGCCGACCAGCGAGATCACCAATGCCGTCCTCAAGGAAGCCGACATGCTGATCTGCCGCTCCACGCTCAGGGTGGATGAGGCATTGCTGAAGGGCACTCGGGTGCGCTTCGTCGGCTCGCCGATCATCGGTACGGATCATGTCGATCTCGACTGGCTCGAGTCGGCAGGGATTCACTTCACCAATGCGCCGGGCTGCAATGCCGATTCGGTGGTGGATTACGTGCTGTCCTCGCTGTGGCATCTGGCGGAGCAGGAAGGCTTCGATCTGCAGCTCAATCGTCGTTTCGGCGTGGTCGGTGCAGGTCAGGTCGGCTCGAGGCTGATCAAGCGTCTCGAGTCGCTGGGCGCCGAGGTGCTGGTCTGTGATCCTCCGCGCGCGCTGGCGCAGGAGTCGGGAGAGGAGGCGGCAGAAGCGCTGAATTTCGTCGATATCGATCATCTCGTGGCCGAGTGTGATGTCATCTGCGTGCATACCCCGATGGTGACAGGCGGTGAGTATCCGACCCATCACCTGATCAATGCCGAGCGCATCCGTGCCATGAAGCCCGGCAGCGTATTGCTGAGCGCAGGACGCGGTGGTTGCGTGGATACTGCCGCGCTCAAGCAGCGTCTGCTGGAACAGGCTGATCTGCTGACCGTGCTGGATGTCTGGGAGAACGAGCCGGACATCGATGCGGAGCTGGCCTCGCTGGTGGATATCGCCACGCCGCACATCGCCGGACACAGTCTGGATGGCAAGATGCAGGGAACCGAGATCATCTATCAGCAGGCCTGCCGGCATTTCGGCCTGCCGGCACGGCGCAAGCTGGGCCAGTTGAAGCCGGACCCGTGGCTTCGCAAGCTGGTGCTGACGGGGTGGGCGCCGCCGGAAGAGGCCCTCGGTCTCTGCGTTCGGGCCTGTTACGACGTGCGCCGCGATGCCTTGGGTCTGCGTCGCTATCAGCGCCGCTTCGGCAACGCCGAGGGCTTCCTGCGTTATCGGCGTGAATATCCGTTGCGTCGCGAGTTCTCCACGCTGCGCGTCGAACTCAAGAAGAACGCCCGTGAGCTGCGTGAAGTGCTGGAAGGCTTCGGCTTCTCGCGTGTGAAGCTGGCCAGCAAATGATGTGACATGCCATCTCTCCTGCGATATCCATCTGCAGGAGGTGTCGAGGCCGAGTGACGGATCTCGATCGTCAGGCAGTCAGAACGCCCCTGTCAGCTTCGCTGGCAGGGGCGTTCTCGTCTCAGGTACGGATGTGGGGCGGATGACCCGGTAGATGAAACCGGTTCTCGGACGTTTCGGACTGCGACCTTGGTCGATATAATGTCGCCCAAAATTACGCTGACGACAGATGTCAGGGCGCGCCCCGGGCGACTTGTCCGAGGGTGGTGTGGCCCGCTGGCTCCCCGCGTACTCCCCGTTTCTCGTGCCTTCTGCCATGCCCGTCACGACGGCGCGTGTCGGCGTCCTCATTTCCTGAAGATGGTGTCCTGAATGCAACAATCTCCTGATAGACCAGCCGAGGGCGGTGGCTTTCGCCCCCCCTCCCTGCTGGATGCCCTGATCCCCATCGTGCTGGTCATCGCCATGCTGGTGCTGGCGGTCGTGCTGTTCGGCGCCGATGCTTCCTGGGGGCCGAATCAGGTGGCATTGCTGTCTGGCGCGATGATCGCGGGAGCCATCGGCCTCAAGAACGGTTATCGCTGGAGCGATATCGAAGAGGGGATCAACAAGGGGATCCAGATCTCGCTGGGCGCGATCCTGATCCTGTTGGCGGTAGGCGCGATGATCGGTACCTGGATTCTCGGTGGCACCGTGCCGGCGATGATCTACTACGGGCTGGATGTGATCGCGCCTCAATATTTCTATGCCTCGGCATGTCTGCTGTGCGCGCTGGTGGCGCTGTCGGTGGGGAGCTCCTGGACGGTGGCCGGCACCATCGGTATTGGCCTGATCGGCATTGCCGATGGACTGGGACTTTCCGAGGCGATCACGGCGGGTGCGGTGATTTCCGGGGCCTACTTCGGTGACAAGCTCTCGCCACTGTCAGATACCACCAATCTGGCGCCGGCGGCGGCGGGGACCACGCTGTTCGCGCACATTCGTCACATGCTGTGGACGACGGTTCCCAGCATCCTGCTCGCGCTGGCAGGCTTTCTGTGGCTGGGCCACGACTCCGTCTCCAGCCTGCAGACGCCGGAGCAGGTCGCCAACCTGCGTGCCCAGCTGGGTGAGCAGTTCAACATCGGCCTGCACCTGCTGATTCCGCTGCTGGTGCTGCTGGTGATGGCCGTGCGTCAGATGCCCGCCTTCCCGGCGATCTTCATCGGTGCGGTGCTCGGGGGTGTCTTCGCGGTCATCTTCCAGCCGCAGGCCGTGGCGGGACTGGCGAATGTCCCTGACATGTCCACCGCCATGGCGCTGCTCAAGGGCGTATGGATGTCGATGTTCGATGGCTATGTCTCCCACAGCGGCGATGAGGTAATCGACTCGCTGCTCTCCAAGGGCGGCATGAGCAGCATGCTCAACACCGTGTGGTTGATCCTCTCGGCGATGACCTTCGGCGGCGTGATCGAACGACTCGGCCTGCTGGAGCGTCTGGTGCAGAGCCTGCTGGGCGCGACGCGCAATGCCGGTTCGCTGGTCATCACCACGCTGGGCACCTGCCTGGCCTCCAATGTGGTGACCGGGGATCAATACATCTCGGTCATCCTGCCGGGGCGCATGTATCGCGCTGAATTCCGCCGCCGTCGCCTGGCGCCGGTCAATCTGTCGCGGGCACTGGAAGATTCCGGCACCATCACCTCGCCACTGATTCCCTGGAACAGCTGCGGCGCCTACATGGCGGCAACGCTGGGGGTCGCGACTCTCAGTTATCTGCCGTTTGCGCTGTTCAATCTGGTCAATCTGGTGCTGGCGGTGGCCTATGCCATGGTCGGTTTCAAGCTGGAGCGTCTGGCCGAAGGCGACGAGGCGGATGGCGGAGAGCCGACTCCGCTGGCCGAATCTCTGGTGCTGGATACCCCTCATGAGACGGCAGAGTCTCGCTGATTGACGTACTGGGTGACAGAGACAGCCAAGCCCGCCGCGTGGTGAACGCGGCGGGCTTTTTCATGGGCACTCGAGGGGGGGGCGTCCAGCGTTCAGTCAGTGCACTGATGACGTGTGAGGCGTATCAGGAACTCGCGATAGCGCTCCAGTTCGGCGATGTCGATGTACTCATCCGCCTTGTGGGCCTGCGCGATGGAGCCTGGCCCGCAGACGACAGTCGAGAAACCGCGATCCTGGAACCAGCCCGCTTCCGAGCAGAAGCCGACACCGCAGCGTTCACGCTGACCCGTCAGCGCAAAGGCCAGCGCCTCTGCCTTGCCATCGGGCTCCGGCGTGAGCGCCGGGACCGAGGCGTAGTCCTCCAGTGTCTGGATGGCGCACTCCGGTGAGTGCTCCTGCATCTCGAGGGCCAGTCGGGCGGTGAAGTCATCGACTCGCGCGCGTACCGCGTCAGGGGTATCACCGGGCAGGTTGCGCAGCTCCCAATGCAGGCGAGCATCCTTGGCAATGATGTTGGTCGCATTGCCGCCCTGGATGGTGCTGACGTGCAGCGTGGAGTACGGGGGCTCGAACAGTTCGCCCCGTGAGGCCTGGGTGCGCAGGTCGTTTGCCGTGCGTTCCAGCTCCGAGATGATGCGCGCGGCGTAGAACGTGGCCGAGACACCCAGGTCCGGTCGGCTCGAATGCGCCGGCACGCCGGTCACTTCCGTGCGCCAGGCATGCACCCCCTTGTGCGCCGAGACCACGCGTCCCTCCGTCGGTTCTCCGATGATGACGGCGGCGACGTCGGGCAGCGTGTCGCGCATGTGGTCGATCAGTGGCAGACAGCCCAGACAGGTGCTTTCCTCATCGTAGGAGAAGGCAAGGTGGAGTGGCCGCTTGAGGGGAGCATCAAGAAAATCCGGCACCATCGCCAGGCACAGGCCGATGAAGCCTTTCATGTCCACCGAGCCACGACCGTAAAGACGACCCTCCTTCAGCGTGGCCTGATAAGGGTCATGGGACCAGTTCTGGCCGCTTACGGGCACGGTATCGGTATGGCCGGAGAGCACGACACCACCGGCCACCGCGGGCCCTATCGTGGCGAGCAGCGAGGCCTTGTCGCCTTCGGCATTCGAAAGCATGCTCGCCTGGATGCCATGTTCGGCCAGCAGATCGCGAACGAAGTGGATCAATGCCAGATTGGAGCGATCCGAGGTGGTATCGAAGGCGATCAGGCGAGTGATGATGTCGAGGGTGCGTTGCATGTCGAGCCTCATGAGGCATGGCGCCGTTCGGGGAGGGGCCGGATGTGAAAGCCCGAGGGGATCACATTGGCGCTGAACGGACGCAGGAGTCTGCTTTATGCAGTTGCCTGCATGCCAAGTCAATCGTGGCCGCAACCCCCTGTGGCACTTCGTGGCTGATCACGATGTGCCGCGAGGCATGCTTGGGAGTCTGCGGGGTCAGCCCTGACGCAAGAAGCCCGCCACGTGACTCACGTGGCGGGCTTCTGCATCGCTCAAGTGTGCGGTCCTGCTCGAGGCTTACTTGTAGGCAGCGGCCTTGAGCGCGGCGATACGGTCATCCAGCGGCGGGTGGCTGGCGAACAGCTGCTCCATCAGCTTGCGGCTCTTGCCGGTGGTGATGGCGAAGGCGGTCATGGTGTCGGGCATCTGGTCCGGCAGCTCATGTTCCTGCTTGAGGCGTGCCAGCGCGTTGATCATCGAACCGCTGCCCGCGAGACTCGCGCCTGCGGCATCCGCACGATATTCGCGCCAGCGCGAGAACCAGGCGACGATCATCGAGGCCACCAGGCCCAGCACCAGTTCAAGGACGAAGACCACGGCCATGTAGCCGAAGAAGCCCAGGCCGCCGCTGTTGTCATCTCGCTTCAGGAAGGCGTCGATGGCATGTGCGGCAATGCGCGCGAAGAACATCACGAAGGTGTTCACCACGCCCTGGATCAGCGTCAGCGTCACCATGTCGCCGTTGGCCACGTGACCGATCTCGTGCGCCAGTACCGCACGCACTTCCTCGGGACGCATGCGATTGAGCAGGCCGGCCGAGACGGCGACCAGCGCATCGTTGCGGTTCCAGCCGGTGGCGAAGGCATTGGATTGCTGCGCCGGGAAGATGCCGACTTCCGGCATCTTGATGCCGGCGTCGCGAGACAGTTCCTCGACGGTCGTCAGCAGCCAGCGTTCGGTATCGTTCTGTGGCTGTTCGATGATCACGGTGCCCGTCGAGGACTTGGCCATCATCTTGGACAGGAACAGGGAAATCACCGAGCCGGCCATGCCGATGATGAAGCAGAAGATCAACAGGGCGGTGTAATTGATGCCGTTGGCTTCCATGTAGCCATCGAAGCCCAGCAGGCGCAGCGTGACACTGGCCAGCAGCACCACCGCCAGGTTGGTGATCAGAAAGAGGGCTATCCGCATCATGGGGTCAGGTCTCCAATGCCAATCTATCGGTAAGGCGCAATTATCTGCCCGCCATGCTGACAGTGAGATGAATCACTGCGACATGGCGGGCAGATGGCGCGTAACAGGAAGGTATCACCACCGTGCCGGTGTGCGTAGACCTTTCGTGAGGCAGGTATCGACACCGTGGCGTCAGGCCGTCTCGAGGCTCAGTGCTGCGGGAGCCTGCCGCAGGAGAGAGGTGTCTCAGCCCTTGCGGCGGCGCGCCAGGAAACGACCGAGACGCTCGATGGCCTCTTCCAGCTGGTCGGCGTAGGGCAGGGTGACGATGCGCAGGTGATCCGGATTCGGCCAGTTGAAGGCGGTGCCCTGCACCAGCAGCATCTTCTCTTCCAGCAACAGCTCCAGCACCATCTGCTGGTCGTCCTCGAAGGGATACATCTCCGGGTCGAGACGCGGGAACATGTAGAGCGCGCCCTTGGGCTTCACGCAGCTGACGCCGGGGATCTCGTTGAGCTTCTTCCAGGCCGCATCACGCTGGGCCAGCAGACGGCCACCCGGCAGCACCAGGTCATTGATGGACTGATAGCCGCCGAGTGCCGTCTGGATGGCGTGCTGGGCCGGGACATTGGCGCACAGGCGCATGCTGGCCAGCATGTCGAGGCCAGAGATGAAGTCGGCCGCCGGGCGCTTGTCACCGGAGAGAATCATCCAGCCCGAGCGGAAGCCCGCGCAGCGATAGCTCTTGGACAGGCCATTCATGGTCACGACCAGCAGATCATCGGCCAACGCACCGGTGGAGACGTGCTCGGTATCGTCATAGAGGATCTTGTCGTAGATCTCATCCGAGAACACCACCAGGCCGTATTCCCGCGCAACCTGCAGGATGTCCTTCACGACGGCTGGCGGGTAGACCGCGCCGGTCGGGTTGTTCGGGTTGATCAGCACGATGCCCTTGGTGTGGCTGGTCACCTTGGCGCGGATGTCCTCGATGGAGGGGGCCCAGTCCTGCGCCTCGTCACACAGATAGTGCACGGCACGACCGCCGGCCAGATTGGCGGCAGCGGTCCACAGGGGATAATCCGGTGCCGGTACCAGCAGCTCGTCACCATCGTCGAGCAGGGCCTGCATGGCCAGCACGATCAGCTCCGAGACACCGTTGCCGATGTAGATGTCCTCGATGCCGACACCCTGGATGTCCTTGCGCTGACACTCCTGCATGATCGCCTTGCGCGCCGAGTAAAGCCCCTTGGAGTCACAGTAGCCCTGCGCGGTCGGCAGATTGCGCATCACGTCCTGCAGGATCTCTTCCGGTGCCTCGAAGCCGAAGGGCGCCGGGTTGCCGATATTGAGCTTGAGAATGCGATGACCTTCGTCCTCGAGACGCTTGGCGTGTTCGAGAACCGGCCCGCGAATGTCGTAGCAGACGTTGTCCAGCTTGTGTGACTTGCGAATTTCGCGGGGCTTTCTTTGCTCGGTATCCATGGTGCTTTCCGTAGATCTCCGTCACGTAAGGTGTAGGGGCGAGTGTCCAGCATATCGCGCCGCCTGCCTGCCGCGCCACGGCCAAGGGCCAATAGCGTGGTTAAATTTGCGGTTTGAAATGTTCAGGCAGAAAAAAATCCCGCCAGAGGTTATCTGGCAGGATTTTCAACTGGCTTGCAGGCATGGTCCGCGAATGAGATCTGAATTCGACCGTCGTTATCTCACTGTTCTGGTAGCGTTATTCGCTCGCGGACTCAGGTGGTTCGCTCATCCGTGCGCCATCTTGCGTCTCGCCACTGGCTTCCGGCACCGGCTCGGCGGGAATGTCCACCGGCGTTTCCAGCGTCAGACGTCCGAGCTTGCCATCGCGCAGTTCGTGCAGCAGCACCTCGGCACCGCGATGCAGATCGATGATGCCACCGGCGCGCAGGCCGCCACGCTTGCTGGCGATCTCTTCCAGAATCGCGACCCCGTTGAAGCCCGAGAGCGCCATCAGGTCGACCTTGCGCGGGCCATCACTCTCGACTCGCTCGGCGTCAGGGTTGGCACTGTAGGCCGGCAGTGATTTGAGCTTGTAGCGAGCGATCAGCTCATCGGGATAGCGCCTGGCCAGCTCCGCCGCCACGACCACCGCCACATCGGTGTAGTCGATGGCGGTATCCCGAATCGCGCCGCTGCCGGCCAGACGGTAGGCGCTGGCCTGATCCTCGATCTTCGGCCACATCACCCCGGGGGTGTCGATCAGGGCGATGCCGCCATCGATGCGAATCTTCTGCTGACGCTTGGTGACGGCGGGCTCGTTGCCGGTCTTGGCGATCTTGCGACCCGCCAGACCATTGATCAGCGTCGACTTTCCGACGTTGGGGATGCCCATCACCATCACGCGCGCATCACGATCGACACGGATATGACCGGCCATCTCGCGACACAGCCGCGGGATCTGCTTGAGGTCACGCGCCTCAAGCGTGGTGATCGCCAGTGCACGGGTATCGGGCAGGGCATCGAAATACTCGACCCATTCACGCGTGCGTGCCGGGTCCGCCAGGTCTGCACGTGACAGCAGCTTGAGGACCGGCTTGTGGCGGGTCAGCTCGGACAGCACCGGATTGGTGCTGGAGTAGGGGAGGCGGGCATCGAGGACTTCGATGACCACGTCGATCTCGGGCAGCGCGTCCTTTATCTGACGACGCGCCTTGTGCATGTGTCCCGGGTACCAGCCCAGCATGTTGCTTCTCCTGCCGTCAGGGGTATGACGGTTGTCCTGTCACCTCTTGTCCTGCCTCCTCGCCCGCCTGTCAGGAGTCGCTCACCAATGAAGGTGGCGATAGATGACAGGCAGCAAGAAGAGGGGACGCGTATGGCGGCGCATTCTACCAGAGGCCGCTCGGCCATGGAGAAACGCTGGCATCGTCTTCTCGCGCTCTGGCGTCTCAGCTGCGCACCGGCTTGAAGCGCAGCGACACCGAGTTGATGCAATAGCGCTGCCCTGTCTCGGTAGGGCCGTCGGGAAAGACGTGTCCCAGATGGGATTCGCAACGACGACAGCGTACTTCGACACGTCGCATGCCATGGCTGGTGTCGAAATGCTCTTCGACGGCGGCATCCGCATAGGGCCGATCAAAGCTCGGCCAGCCACAGCCGGCGTCGAACTTGGTGTCGTTGTCGAACAGCTTCGCGTCGCAGGCAATGCAGTGATAGGTGCCCGGTGTCGGGCTGACCTCGTGATCGCCACTGAAAGGGCGTTCGGTACCGGCTTCACGTGCGACGCGATACTGCTCCGGCGTCAGACGCTTGCGCCATTCCTCTTCACTGCGGATCAACTTGTCCTGGGTCGGCTTGTCTTGCTCGCTCATGGTCTCTTCTCTCTATGCGTTTCTCGAATCGACGCCCGCGCGAACCTGCAAGCAAGTTCCCGTGAGCGGCAATCCGAAACAATGGCTACCGGTCTTCACTCGACACCCGGTACATACCCCAAGAATGCGGGCGTCAGGGCGTGACCACAAGCACGTGGTGGATGCACTTGGCCAACGCCGGAAAAATCCTGTTGAAGCAGGGGGTTGACGAAGGGGAGGGGGCTTTGTAATATACGCGCCACCTCGACGAGGCAAGAACGTTACGTCCCATTCGTCTAGTGGTCTAGGACACCGCCCTTTCACGGCGGTAACAGGGGTTCGAACCCCCTATGGGACGCCACTTCTTGCAGCGTAGGGATCGGAGTGCGGGAATAGCTCAGTGGTAGAGCACAACCTTGCCAAGGTTGGGGTCGCGAGTTCGAATCTCGTTTCCCGCTCCAGTGTGTCCCATTCGTCTAGTGGTCCAGGACACCGCCCTTTCACGGCGGTAACAGGGGTTCGAACCCCCTATGGGACGCCATCTTCGGTCTTGTGTGGTCGCATGATCTGCTTGTGTTGCGGGAATAGCTCAGTGGTAGAGCACAACCTTGCCAAGGTTGGGGTCGCGAGTTCGAATCTCGTTTCCCGCTCCAAAGGAAAAGGCAATGCGACAAGGTCGCGAGCTGGAGTGCCAGTCCAATGGCCCGCCAGTCCGATCGAATCTCGTTTCCCGCTCCAGTACGTCCCATTCGTCTAGTGGTCCAGGACACCGCCCTTTCACGGCGGTAACAGGGGTTCGAACCCCCTATGGGACGCCATGCAGAGCATGATGGTGTGGCAAGCCAGCAGTAAGACAGATGTCGTGAGCACAGCTTCATGACACCCGGTGCGGGAATAGCTCAGTGGTAGAGCACAACCTTGCCAAGGTTGGGGTCGCGAGTTCGAATCTCGTTTCCCGCTCCATTCGGAACAAGTGGTGTGACAAGGTCGCGAGCTGAACGTCAGCCCGGTCGAATCTCATCTCTCGCTTCAGAGGAAAAGGTAATGCGACAAGGTCGCGAGCTGGTTCGCCAGTCCGATCGAATCTCGTTTCCCGCTCCAGTACGTCCCATTCGTCTAGTGGTCCAGGACACCGCCCTTTCACGGCGGTAACAGGGGTTCGAACCCCCTATGGGACGCCATTCTGTTTGACAGCGCAGTTTTTGGTTTCGACAGGCGGGAATAGCTCAGTGGTAGAGCACAACCTTGCCAAGGTTGGGGTCGCGAGTTCGAATCTCGTTTCCCGCTCCAGTCGAACACGATGTGATTGATGAAATAGCAGTGCCCCATCGCCTGACAGACACGATCATCGTGCCACGTCACCGGCGATTTTTTTGTGCCTGAAATTCCTCCTCAGGCCGTTCTGCACCGGTCCTTGGTGTTGTCCTCCCAGTTGATTTTTCCCTCCTGCTTGTTTCCCGTATCGCACTAATGCCTTTCCTGCAGCGTGCCTGATGTGGCAGCGCTGAATGCGTTACCATGCGCATCCAATGTCTTGTGTCTGATTTTCATGTTCGAGTGCTGCTCAGCGGTGTCGCTACTGTTGCGCAATTGTTCTCAGATGCGTCTTTTCTGCTGTGCTGGCTGACAGCGCCAATTTGATTACAGGTGTCCGATGTCACGACTCGCCTTGTCCATTCGTGGCCTGACCAAGGTCTACGGTAACGGTTTCGAGGCGCTCAAGGGGATTGATCTCGATGTCCCTGAGGGCGATTTCTTTGCACTGCTGGGGCCCAACGGGGCCGGCAAGTCCACGACCCTGGGGGTGGTGAGTTCGCTGGTGCAGAAAACCGCCGGCAAGGTCGAGATCTCGGGCATCGATATCGACAAGGATTTCTCAAAGGCCAAATACCATCTCGGTGTGGTCCCTCAGGAGTTCAACTTCAATCAGTTCGAGAAGGTGCAGGATATCGTGATGACCCAGGCAGGGTATTACGGTATGCCCATGAAGGAAGCGCGCCCGCGTGCCGAGCGCCTGCTCAAGGATCTCGGGCTGTGGGACAAGCGCGATACCCCGTCACGCATGCTGTCCGGTGGCATGAAGCGCCGTCTGATGATTGCCCGCGCGCTGATTCACAAGCCGCGTCTGCTGATTCTCGATGAGCCGACTGCCGGGGTGGATATCGAGCTGCGTCGCTCGATGTGGGAGTTCATGCGCCGCATCAACCGTGAGGAGGGCACTACCATCATCCTCACCACGCATTATCTGGAAGAGGCCGAGAGCCTGTGCCGCAATATCGCCATCATCAATCACGGCGAGATCGTGCATAACACCAGCATGCGCGAGCTGCTCAAGGAGCTGGACGCCGAAACCTTCCTGCTCGATCTACGTGAGCCGCTTGACAGCGCACCGGTCATCGAGGGTTTCGAGGTCTCTCTGAGCGATCCCCAGCAGCTGTCGCTGTCCGTACGCAAGGGCCAGTCGATCAACACCGCCTTCGCGGCGCTGGATCGCGCCGGGATCACCGTGGTGTCGATGCGCAATCGCGCCAATCGTCTCGAGGAGCTGTTCGTCGACCTGGTCGAGCGCTCCAATGCCGAAAGCGGTATCGCCTCCAATGTCGCCAAGGAGATCACGCAGTGAACCCCCGTCAGCTATGGGTGGCTCTGGTCACCATCGTCGTCAAGGAAGTCCGTCGTTTCACGCGTATCTGGCCGCAGACGCTGCTGCCGCCGTCCATCACCATGACGCTGTACTTCGTCATCTTCGGCAATCTCATCGGCTCGCGCATCGGTACCATGGATGGCATCAGCTACATGGATTACATCGTGCCGGGGCTGATCATGATGTCGGTGATCACCAACTCCTATTCCAACGTGGCCTCGTCGTTCTTCTCCAACAAGTTCCAGCGCAGCATCGAGGAGCTGATGGTCTCGCCGCTGCCGTCCTGGATTATCCTGCTCGGCTATATCATCGGTGGCGCCGTGCGCGGGCTCGGTGTCGGCATCATCGTCACCGCCGTGGCCTTCCTGTTCACGGATCTCGATATCCATCACCCGATCCTGACCATCGTGGTCGTGGTGCTGACGGCGCTGTTGTTCTCCATCGGTGGCTTCATCAATGCGCTGTTCGCACGCAAGTTCGACGATATCTCGATCATTCCGACCTTCGTGCTGACCCCGCTGACCTATCTCGGTGGCGTCTTCTATTCCATCCACATGCTGCCGGACTTCTGGCAGACGGTGTCACTGGCCAACCCGATACTCTACATGGTCAACACCTTCCGCTACGGCATTCTGGGGGTCTCGGACATCAGTGTCGGTCCGGCGATGGCGGCCATCGTGGCCTTCATCATCGGCCTGTTCGCCTTCGCGCTGTGGCTGCTGGAGCGTGGCAAGGGCATCCGCAGCTGAAGATGTCGCCCAGAGGATGATGGTAAGATGCGCGCTATCGCGCCAGTGCACGAAACGCCGGCTTCTGCCGGCGTTCTGCTGTCTGCGCCCCTGATATCGATGCGTTATTGGCCTATTTCACAGGAGTGCTGTCATGGCTCACCCCACTGCCGTCAACGTGCCCGATGAGGCGCGCCCCGAGACTCTCAAGGATGCCCCGCTCGGGCGAGAGTCCGCTTACCCCGAGCACTACGATGCCAGCCTGCTGTTCCCCATCGCGCGGGCGGCCAACCGTGGTCCCATCGGTATCGATGATGCGGCGTTGCCGTTCGTCGGTGAGGATGAATGGCACGCCTTTGAGGTCTCCTGGCTGGATGAATCCGGCAAGCCGTGGGTGCGTGTGGCCCGTTTCCGCCTGCCGGCGGCTTCCCCGAATCTGATCGAGTCCAAGTCCTGGAAGCTCTATCTCAACAGCCTCAATCAGAGCCGCTTCGCCGATCAGGCGGCCGTGCAGGCGACGTTGGAGCGGGATCTTGCCGCCGCGGCGGGCGCGCCGGTCGAGGTGCGTCTGCTGGGACTGGATGATGACGAGCTGGACGTCGGGCGCCTGCCGGGAGAATGCCTCGATGACTTGCCGATCACCGTCGAGCACTACACGCCATCGCCGGAGCTGCTCAGCGCCGATGACGCCGATATCGTCAGCGAAGACCTGCACAGCCATCTGCTCAAGTCCAACTGCCCGGTCACCGGTCAGCCTGACTGGGGCAGCGTCTGGATCCGCTATCGCGGCCCGCGTATCGATCGCGAGCGCCTGCTGGCCTATCTGATCAGCTATCGCCAGCACCAGGATTTCCATGAGCACTGCGTCGAGCATCTGTTCGTCGACCTGATGGCGCGCGTGAAGCCTGAGTCCCTGCTGGTGATGGCGCGCTATGTGCGCCGTGGCGGCCTGGATATCAGCCCGTGGCGTGCCACGCCAGATCTCGAGGCCGAGGCCCGTGCCAGCCTGCCGCTGCGTCTCTCGCGTCAGTAGTCCTCTCTATGGTCATGTCGTCTGATCGGCTTGCCAATCAGGCAGATAGCATCGAGTGATGAGACGGCGTGCTGGTGAGATGCTAGTGTGAGAATCATTCTTATCTTAAGTCTGTGACAGGAGAGACGATGGACGCGCTGACGTTACTGCATGAACGCAATTCCATGGGCAAGCTGATGGCGCCAGCCCCGAGCGATGCGCAGATGGAGGCCATCTACCAGGCCGCCCTGCGTGCGCCGGACCACGCCGAGCTGACGCCCTGGCGCTTCATCGAATTCACGGGCAGCGGGCTGGAGCGTCTCGGCGAGCTGTTTGCCGAGGCGGAGCGCAACACGTCGCCGGCAGGTGACGAGGCAGCCCAGGCCGCGGCCAGCAAGAAGCCGCTACGGGCGCCGATGGTCGTCGCGGTGATCGCCAAGGTCACGCCGGACCACCCCAAGGTGCCGCGTGTCGAGCAGGTGGTGAGTGCCGGTTGTGCCGCTCACGCCATGCTGTTTGCCGCTCAGGCACAGGGACTCGGTGGCATGTGGCGCACGGGCGGCTACGCGTTCGACCCAACCGTGCACGCCGGACTGGGCATGAGTGAGCAGGATGAGCTGGTCGGCTTCCTCTACCTCGGCACCCCGGGCGGACGTCTCAAGCCCTTGCCGAGCCGCGAGAGTGCCGACTTCGTCGAACGCTGGCAGTGAGGCGCTGAATGAACGAGCAATTGCGCTCGAGTGGTGAAGCCTGGCCACCGCTGCCTTTGCCGCGTGACGGGCAGGGGCGGTCGGGCACTCTCGCGGCGCCGGTCAGTGAAGATCTGTCACGGTTCCGTGATTGGCTGAGTCAGGCGATTCCGCTGGCTGCCCACATGGGGCTTGTCGAGATGCAGTGGTCAGAGCCCGAGCGCTCGACGGGGCAGCTGAGCTGGCATCTGCATCTGCCGCCCAATCTCAACGACAAGGGCACGGCCTTCGGCGGGGCCATGAGTCTCGAGGCGACCCTGTGTGGCTGGAGCTGGGTGACGCTCTGGCTGCGTGCTCGCGGTATCCAGCGCGATCTCGTGGTGTCGCGTGCCAGTCAGCAGTTTCTGGCCCCGGTCAGTGGCGATTACCACATCCGCTGTGCGCCGGATGACATGGCCGCGCTGATCGACGTCGGCGAGCGTCTGGCGGCAGGGCGGCGAGCGCGATTGTCGCTGACTCAGCAGTTGTGGTGTCAGGTCGATGGGCAGTCTTCCCCGAGGCTGTGTTTCGAGGCCCGGGGCGATTACGTGGTGCTCGGGCCGTGATGCCGAGCACGGTCTCGGCCCGACCTCGGCCCGAGTGCGGTGGGTGAGGGCGCTGACGCTATCTATCTGAAAGATTTTGGAAAAAAGGCTTGCGTCCCTCAAGGGTTATCGATAATATACGCCGCGTTCTCAAGGGAAACACGACGCAGTCGGGTGACCAATGAGAGCACTGATCTGGAGGGGTGTCCGAGTGGTCGAAGGAGCACGCCTGGAAAGTGTGTAAGTCGAAAGGCTTCGAGGGTTCGAATCCCTCCTCCTCCACCAGATTCAGAAAAGCCCGCATCTCACGATGCGGGCTTTTCGCGTTTCTGAGGGGGGATCTGGTCGAATTGCCTGCACCCCTCGTGATTCCCTGCGTCTACTGGCGCCTCAGTCTCCTGTCATTCCTCCCTCATTCCTCCCTCATTGCTCGCGCCAGCATATCCACGACAGGCTTGCCGACATAACTGGCGAAGCTGCGCTCACCAGTACGGATCATCACTTCGGCAGGCATGCCGGAGAGCAATCGCATGCTCTCGGTCATGTTGCTCTGGCCGGTCCGGGTGACGCGAATCCGCGCCTTGTAATACCGGGCACGCGTCGCTTCATCCTCGAAGCTGTTGGCGCTCACGTGCGTGACCTCGCCATCGATGATGTTGGACAGGCGCTGATTGAATGCGCTGAAGCGAATCTCTGCGGGCTGGCCTAAGTAGAGGTGGTCAATATCATGGTCCGGGACCCTGGCCTCGACGATGAAGCCGTCGCCGGCGGGCACGATATCGAGCAGGGGGTCGCCACTGCGAATCACCGCGCCCAGCGTATGGACCTTCAGGCCGACCACGGTGCCGGCCACCGGTGCGATGACCTTGGTACGTCTGAGGTTGTCATTGAGCGCGACCAGTCGTTCTTCCGCATCGGTGACCTCTGCCTGAACCTGACGCAGAGACTCGCCGATCTGTTGCTGGAATTCCTGCAGGCGAATCTGTTTCTGCAGCTCGTTTTCGCTGATCTGGGAACGCAGCCGTGCGACCTCGGCAAATTGGCCGGCATTGTCGCTCTGGTATTCGAGACTCTCACGCTCCATCTCACGCAATCGCTGATTATTGATCAGACCATTTCGGAACAGCTTGCGATGGTTGGCAACGTCACCATTGAGAGAGTTGATGCGTCGTCTTGTGATGGCCTGGGTATTCTCGAGACCTGCAATCTGCTCGTTCATCTGCACGACCTGCTCATCCAGGGCTGCCATGGCACCGTTCAGCGATTGACGACGTACGTCAAAGAGCCGCTGCTGTACTTCAAGGACCTCCCGCACACGAGGATTGGTCGACTGCCTCAAGGCTTCCGGGAAGGTCAGGGTCTCGGCGTTGCTGTACTCGGCAAGCAGGCGTATCTCACTGGCTCTGGCAATCAGGTATTCAGCCTCGACGATCTTCTGCTGAGAGCGTGCCTGGGTGTCATCGAAGACGATGAGCACGTCGCCGGCCTCGACATGATCGCCATCCTCCACGCGAATCGACTCCACGATGCCTCCCTCGAGGTGCTGGATGGTCTTCGTGAAGCTCTCTACCGATACCGATCCCGGTGCCACCACGGAAATTGCCAGGTTCGCCATGACTGACCAGCTGCCGAATCCGCCGACCGCGATGAGCAGTACGGCCAGGCCCAGGCGTCGATAATTGTGGTCGCGTAGCGGAAGCTCACTGTCAAAGCCGCCATTCATGGAGTGGGAGGTGGTCATCGCGGGCTCTCCTCACCGCCTTCATGGCGGCCTCTGGCACTGGGTTTCAGCTCGGTGACACGCTGTGCGTTCCTGGACGGAGTCGAGTGCCCTCTCCCTGCCACGGCCCGTGCAACGGGTCGTCCTCGCGTCGGCGGGGACAGTGAAGCCACCTGGCCATCCTTGAGGACGAGGATGCGGTCGACCTGCTGCAGTAGACGTTGACGATGGGTGATGATGATGGCCGTGGTGCCTGCCTGGCGCAGTTGCATCAGACACTTGGCCAACGCCTGCTCGCCACTTTCATCCAGGTTGGCGTCCGGTTCGTCGAGCACTACCAGCACCGGTTTTCCATAGAGTGCCCGCGCCAGGCCGATACGCTGTCGCTGGCCCGCGGAGAGGGCGGCTCCCCCGTGGGACAGCCAGGTGTCATAGCCTTGCGGCAGGCGAAGGATCATGTCGTGGACACCGGCGCTCTGGGCGGCTTGCACCACGAGTGACGCATCGACCTCCTGAAAGCGCGCGATATTCTCGGCGATGGAGCCATCGAATAGCTCGATATCCTGCGGCAGGTAGCCAAGATGAGGCCCGAGCGCGGTCCGCTTCCACTGACTGACGTCCACGCCATCGAGGCGTACGCACCCCAGCTGCACTGGCCATAGGCCGAGTATCACCCGTGCCAGGGTGGATTTGCCGGCGGCGCTGGGGCCTACCACGGCGATGTGCTCACCCTTGGCAAGTGTCAGAGTGATGTCCTTGAGGGTCGGTAGACGCTCGCCTGGTGGCGCGGCGTTGACTGCCTCCAGTGTCAGTCGGCCCTTGGGGGCCGGCAGAGGCATCGAGGGCGCCTCGGCCGGCACGGCCTCGAGCAGCTCCTCGAGGCGGGCTCGTGAGGTGCGTGCACCGCTGAAGCCTTTCCAGCCGGTGATCATCTGATCGATCGGCGCCAGCGCCCGCCCCATCAGGATCGAGCCGGCAATCATCATGCCGGGCGTCAGGTCGCCGGTCAGCACCAGATAGGCGCCAAGACCGAGGATCAATGACTGGAACATCAAGCGCAGTACCTTGGAGGTGTTGGTCAAGAGACCTGCGCGGTCGCTTGCCTTGGACTGCAGCACCAGATACTCACGGTGGCGCGCCTCCCATCGATTCTGGATGCCCGGCAGCATGCCCATGGCGTGGAGCACTTCGGCGTTGCGCAGATTGCTGTTGGCAAGATCCTGGGACAGGACATGTTGGCCGTTGGCATCGCTCAGCAGCTTTCTGGTGGTCTTCTCGTTGATCAGCGCAATGACGGTCAGAACAAGGCCCGCGCCCAGGGCGAACAGACCAAACCATGGGTGAAACAGTGCCAGCACGCCGATGTATATCGGCACCCAGGGCGCGTCAAAGAAGGCGAACAGGCCGTTGCCGGAAAGGAATTGGCGAAGGGTGGTGAGGTCGTTCAGCGGCTGTGCGGAGGGCTTGCCCGGTGTCATCAGGGAGTGCTTGAACATGGCACTGTAAAGTCTCGGGCTGATCAGTACGTCCAGTCGATTCCCGACTCGGACCAGGATTCTCGAGCGAATCAGTTCAAGGGCCCCCATCACCATGAAGAGGAACACGACCACCAGAGTCAGCATCAGCAGCGTTTCCTGGCTACGTGTCGTGATGACTCGATCATAGACCTGCAGCATGTAGAGCGGCGGCACCAGCATCAGCAGATTGATGAACAAGCTGAAGAGGCCGACGTAGACAAAGCTGTGCCGACAGTGGTCCAGGATCTTTTGCAGGTCATTACCTTCCCGGGAGATGGCCATGGTGTCGTTCCCTAGCGTCGTTGTTGTTCTTTTTATCCACGTCACCGTCGTTGACGGCTGCCTGAGCTCGGATATTTCACGTTTTCTTGAGGAGACGCCATGGCTCTGTGGTCAATATTGATCATCTATTTATTAGGCTATTCTTTTTTATTCCTCTGGCTGCCTGTTGAAATATTGCTGCTGAATGCTCGGCGAGCAAGTGAATATTTCAATGATCAATAAAAAACTTTCCGGGTTTTATTTTGTTGGTTTTTGCTGTTTATTTTGCTCATGTCTGATGGTGAAGATCCATATGGTTTACGTTTTTCAAAAAGTATGACGGTTCTGGCTTTCGACAAGATTATCTTCTCTGGTATTCAGCATTGTTTTTCTCCTCACGCAAGTCGTATCGAGGGTTTATAGGGGTGGTGTTTTATTATTTCAAAGCATTCAATGTATTGTTTTAATTGAATTTATTTTGATGTGGGAATCTGATGCATATTGCCATTTCGAGGGTGAGTGGAAATACCTCTTGTCTTGCGATAGGCCGCGTCTAGACTCGTTTTTGACGGGTTTACGAGCCTTTGCCGGTCATGTTCTAACTCTTTGGGAAAGCGTTGGAGAGTGGAACGTCATCGGGGATTCATTGCCGGTGAGGGACGTCGTGTCGTGAGGTCTCAAGATGGCGTAGAAATCGCCACTAAAAATTATTCGAGGGGTAGGGAAAATGTATTCCATGTCATTCGTATCGAGTCGTCTTGAGTCCATGGCATCACGTATCAGAAGTGGTGATCGTCTTGAGGGAAAGACGTTCCAGGATCACGAGATAATGGTCACGCCATTTCCCTCAGTGTGGGGGAATTCCATCAAGTCAATGCGAATGACATTCGAGGATGCGCAGGATCGACTGTCGGTATTTGAGCGCTTTGAGCGTCCCTTTGTCTTTGATCATCTGCCTACCCCCCTATCAGGCAAGCTCAAGATGATGATCGAAGCGTTGGACGAAAGAGGCGAGGTACTGCCCGGGTCTGGTGAGCAGTTCGGCTTCGAGGTCGAGTCACCGGATGTCGTCGCCGAGGAGGTGAGTGACCAGAAGGTGAGTGACCAGGAGGTGAGTGACCAGGAGGTGAGTGACCAGGAGGACACGCCGCAAGCCGCCCAGGCGCTACTGACCAGTAGTGATGAACCTGCCGCGGGCACAGGACCTGCCTTGCTGGCCGAACCTGCCCCTCTGGCCACGGCGGCGCTCATCGCACCGGAAAGCTTCACTACCCTTCGTATCGAGGCCGAAGACCTCAGCGATGACGACGGAGATGGCAATGCATCCTCCATCGGTGGGGCCGGTATCGAGGTGGTGACAGGGGGGGATAATCCGTCCAATACCGCCAATGCATCAGGCACTGCCTACGTGGACTTCGGCGGCGCGACCGGCGAGACGCTGACCTTCACCTTCAGCGTCACCGAGGCCGGTGAATATGAACTCGCGCTGGGGTATGCGCTTAGCCAGAATGGCGATGGGTCTGATCGCAACCGACCATTGCGCCTGGACGTCAATGGCGAACTTCAGGATCGAATGTTTGATCTGCCGAGCACGACCCTGACCGGCGACGCCACTGATTTCAGTGAGTTCGGCGAGCGTACCATTCGCGTTCAGCTGCAGGCGGGCGAGAACACGGTGTCCTTCACCTCCAACGGGGCCAGTGGCCCCAACGTCGACTATCTGGAAGTGCGCGCACCGGACCCGGACGTCTTCGTCATTCAGGGTGAGGATCTCGATATCGGCCCGACGTCTGATGTCGCCGACGCTGGCACCAATCGTGTGGTGACTCTCGACAATATCGCCAGCTTCACCAATGGCAGGGAAACCTTCCGGGTCGGCGCCGAAGGCGCCAGCTATCTCGACTGGGCATCGGGCAATGCCGAGGCCTACGGTGACTTCACTTTCGAAGTGGCTACCGCCGGCACGTACAGCGTCACCGTGACCTATGCCAGCAGCTCGGCGCGTCCCATTGGCCTCTTTCTCATCGATGAGGGGACGCCAGGCCAGATTGGTACCTTCCAGTTCGCAGCGGTGACTGCGCCGAATTACTACCCCGATGATGTCGATGATGTGCCCGCAGACAACCAGCCAGGCAATGGCGGGCCTTCCGCGTGGGAGGGCTGGAGCACCGAGACGCTGGAGATCACGCTGGCCGCGGGCAGCAATACCCTGCGTCTGGGCGGCGCGACCAACGGGCCCAACATCGACAAGATCGAGGTGGCGCTTCTGGAGGCCGATGCGGTAAAGCCTGTCGATCCGGTGATTGCGCCAGTCGTGATGCAAGCCGAGGATGCCGTGCTGGGCGCTGACAACGGGGCCGCCACCGTGGTGCGTGACGCCGCGAATCCCGAGGCCGGTGGCTTTGTCGGACTGCGCCCGGACTTTTCCGGCACCGGTTACGTGGATTTCGGCAGTGCGCCGGGTGACAGCCTGACCTTCACCGTCAATGTGGCCGAGGCGGGCGACTACGACCTCAACTTCCGCTATGCCAGCAATGGCGCGCGTCCGTTGGCTCTCTCGATCAATGACGGCGAGTCCTCCGAGCTCGCCTTTGTCGGGACTGACCCCAACGCTGGCAACGTCGACCCTGAGGGCTTCGATGTCTGGAGCTACCACACCCTGACGACGAGTCTGGAGGTCGGTGACAACACCGTCACGCTGACGATCCCTGATGGGCGCAGCAATGGGCCCAATGTCGATCGCCTGGAGGTCACCACGGCGGGCACGGGCCCGGTAGGGGATGTCGTGGCGGATGCCGATGCCTCTGTGCTGACCTTTACCGCCGTAGACCCCCTGCTCAATGGCGCGACCGTCGGTGAAGCGGGCTTCAGCGTCAGCGGACTGGATGCCGACATCACCTTCGTCGGCGTGACCTTCGATGAGGGAATCACGGTCCAAGAGGTGGTGCCGAACCCGGATGGCAGCTTCACGCTGGACCTGTCGGGATTCGCTGATGGCGATCTGTCGGTCACGCTGATCGCCATGGATGCCTTCGGCAACCGTGCCGAACAGAGCCTGGCACTGACGCTGGATACCACCGCCGATGAGGGGGGCGACCTGGCACTCGAAGGCCCGCAAGATGCCATCGAGGCGGATGACAGCGCCAGCGTGGTATTCGGTGTCGCGGGAATCGATGACGGCTCGACTCTCGAGATCAGCTTCGACGGCGGCGTGACCCGTCAGTCCGTTGTCAGCGATGGCGACACCTTGACGGTCGATCTCTCCACACAGGCCCCGGGCGATGTGATCGTGACCCTGATCGTGACCGATGCCGCCGGCAATGAGGCGAGTGTCGCGGAGGCAGTCACGCTGGCCGTCGTCGGCAGCGTGACGCTGGATGTCACCTTCGATGACGCCACGATCAGCGCCTACAACGCGACCCAGGACAATCCCTTCGTTGGCACGGGGGCGGTGGTGGAAGACGACGGTGGCACTCTGACGTTGAACGACAATGTCTGGAAGCGGGCAGCCCTGCCGGAGGACTACACGATCACCAGTGGCAGCATCCTGACCCTGGATGTGGCCATATCCGATTCGCCGGTTCCTGAGATCGTTGCCATCGGCTTCGATGCCGATTCCAATCCGTTCAATGGCGGAAACAGTGTCTATCAGCTGGGCGGCAGCCAGACGCAGGGTGGCTTTGTCGATCTGCGTGGGCAGGGCATCGACAATGGCGATGGCACCTTGCGCTTCACCATCGATCTCTCGGCGCATGCGGGCATCACCCTCGATTCGCTGGTCTTCGTCAACGACGATGATGTGGGCGCCAAGGGCAGTGCGAGCTTCAGTGGCGTAAGCCTGTCAGAAGCCGATGTCGATGACACCAACAGCGCACCGCGCGTGGTGGGAGGTGGCATCGCTGACCTGAGTCTCGACGAAGGCGCGAATCTCGAGGTTGACCTGCCCTTCGTCGATGACGATGGCGATGACCTCGCCTTCAGCTTCCGGGTCACCGATGGCGATGGCCTGCCGGTCACCGTGGACGGGCTGAGTGTCAGCGACAATGTGCTGTCCGGGAGCCTCGCTGGTCTGGTGCCGGGCGATTACACCATCACGGTGACCGCCGATGACGGCACCGCCAGTACCGATACCGACTTCGCCTTGAGCATCGAGAACGTCAACGACGCCCCGGTGGCGGAGCCTGCCGCTCTCGAGCCCTACTTTGGAGAGGTGGGCGAGAGCTTCCTCCAGATTCCGCTGGCGGACTTCGCCTCGCTGTTCTCCGATGCCGATGGCGACAGCCTGACATTGACGGCCGAGGGTCTGCCTGCCGGACTCGAGGTGATCGACGGTGTCATTCAAGGCACGCCAAGTGAAGGAGGCACCTTCGATGTTGTCGTGCGCGCCACCGACCCGAGTGGTCTGTCAGCGACCCAGTCGCTGAGCTTCATCATCGAAGGCACCCAGGTTGGCGATAGCATCACGATCGAGGCGGAAGATTTCACGGATCTCGACGCCGGTAACCTGATCGTCACCGGCAGTGCGTCGGCGTCCAACGAGCAGCTGATTCGTCTGACCAGCAATGCGCCGGCGACGATCGGCACTGATCTCTCGGCGGGCGGTGTGGAGCCGGGCTGGTACATCGCACGCCTCTATGTGTTCGATGAAACCGACGGTGAAGGCACCTTGACCCTGACCATCGGTGACACCGTGCTTGAAGCGCGCAACACGACAACCGATAGCCTGAGCGCCGACGTGGTATTGAACGACGACTTCGGCACCTTCGTCGGCAGTGGCGCGCGCGGAAATGCTGGCCAGAGCGGCAACCGCAAGGAAATCGTCTTCGAGACGCCCTTCGAGGTCACCGCCGGTGATCTGGCAAGCCTCGAACTGCGTGGTGCCGGTGGCGAGCTGATGCGTATCGACTCGCTTGAATTCGAGCGTATCGATGAGCCGGTCAATACTGCCCCGACCCTGGCGGGACTCGGTGCCGCGATCAGTGTCGACGAGAACAGTGCTGGCGTGGCAAGTCTGGTGCTTGAGGATGCCGATGGCGACAGCCTGACGGTGACGCTGTCCGGTGCCGATGCCGCGCTCTTCACCTACGACGTGGCGAGTGGAGGAATCGCCTTCCTCAATCCACCGGACGCGGAGCTGGCCGCCGACAGCGATGAAGATGGTGTCTACGAGCTGACCGTGACGGTGACCGATGGCGAGGACAGCGTGTCACAGGACACCCTGATCACCGTGGCAGATCTCAATGAGAGCATCGCCATCGACCAGACCGCGTTTGCAGTGGATGAGAACCTGACCGAGATTGGCGCGATCCCGCTCGTCGATGAAGACGGGGGGACTCTCGGCCTCAACGCGCCGGTATTCGCCATCACTGGCGGGGCCGACTCTCCGCTGTTCACCATTGACGCCACCACCGGCGTGCTGAGCTTCACCAGTGCCCGCGATTTCGAGCTGGCGGTCGATGATGACGAAGATGGCGTCTATGACGTCGAGGTCAGCGTCAGTGACGGCGACCTCTCCACCACCGCGCAGCTCTCGGTCACCGTGAATGATGTCGATGAAGCGCCGTTCTCGCCCCTGCGTCTGCAGGCCGAAGACGGCACGGTGACGAGCTTCGATGACGGCGCCAACGCGACGGATACCGTAGTGCGCGATGCCGACAATCCCGAAGACAATGCGAATCTGGAGAACGGTCTGCGGCCGGGCTTCTCCGGTACCGGCTATCTGGACTTCGGCGACACGGCTGGCGATAACGTCGCCTGGCAGATCGAGGTGGCCCAGGCCGGTCAGTACGACATCAGTGTGCGTTACGCCACCAATACCGATCGTCCGCTGGATCTGGTGATCAATGGCGGCGATCCGTTGATGCTGGCCATGGCCAGCACGGACCCGGACGGCAGCGGCGGGGAAGAAGGCTTCGACCACTGGGTCTTCGAGACCTTCACTGTCAGCCTGGAGGCGGGCAGCAACGCCATCGTGCTGGCGATTCCCGCTGGCGCCACCACCGGTCCCAACATCGATCGCATCGAAGTGACCGACGCCGGCAGCGGCCCGATCCCGGAGGATGTGAGTGCCGATGAGGACGGCGATCTCGCCATCGTCGCGGCTGACGACACTCTCGATGCCAGTCAGCTGGCGGCGGCAGTCTTCAAAGTCTCCGGCATCGATGATGACGTGACCAGCGTTGCCGTGTCCTTCGACGGCGGCGCGACCCGTGAGGCAGTGACGCCGGACGCCGATGGCAACATCACGCTGGATCTGAGCGGCCAGCTCGATGATCAGAGCGGCGATCTCGCCGTCTCGCTGTTCGTCACCGATGCCGCCGGCAACGAAGCCAGCGCCAGCGAGGTGGTCAGCTTCGCGGAGGGCGACGGCACGCCTGCATTCAACTTCGCCATCGAGGGCGAGGCGCTGACCATCATCGATACCGACGGTGATACCCAGGTGCGCGATGCCGACAATCCGGAAACCAATGTCGCCTCCGGGCCAGATGGGCTGTGGGATGACTTTACCGGCACCGGTTATCTGGACATGGGAGCCGACGCCGGTGACGCCGCCGAGTTCCAGGTGGCGGTCGATGAGGCCGGTACCTACACCCTGGAGGTTCGCTATACCAATGCCGGTTCCAACGGCGCGAATCGCCCCATGGACATCCTGGTGGACGGGCTGAGTCAGGGGAATCTGGCCTTTGCCTCCACGGGGATCGACGCCGCCGGCTGGGAGAACTGGACCACCACGACTCTCGAGGTGGAGCTCGAAGCCGGCGACAACACCATTCGCCTTGCCAACCTGGGCAACGCCGGCCCCAACATCGACAGCCTGACGGTGAGCCGTGATGGCGTGGTGCCGGAGCGTCCGGTGGAGCCGGGCGAGCGCTTCTCGGTCAAGATCAACTTCCAGCCCGAAGGCACCGCGGTGCCGGATGGCTACATCGCCGACAACGGCAAGGCCTTCGGCACCCAATCGGTGACCGTGGACGGCCAGACCCATCAGTACGGCTGGATCACCGAGGCGTCGATCTACGACGGCGAGCCCGGCACCGAGCCGCTGGACATCAGCGCGCTGACCAGCGTGGCGGTGAATGATCGCACCGATGACATCGCCGGGCTCGATCCGCGCCAGGGGACCTACGCCCACTTCGACCAGCCGGGAAGCGCCTATGTGCGCGCCGGCTGGGAGATCGAGCTGGACGATGGCTACTACGAGGTCACCGTCTCCATCGGGGATACCTCCGGGCCCTACGACAGTCGCAACGTGCTCAATGCCGAGGGTGAGCTGTTCAATGATCCCTTCACCCCGTTCCGGCCCGATGATTTCCCGGCGGACGGCAATCCGTCAGATGATACCGATGGCTTCCGCTCGGATCTGGTCACCCGCATCGTGCAGGTCAGCGATGGGCGATTGACACTGGACTCCCTGGGGCTCGACAACGAGAACACCGAGATCCAGTACCTCGAGATCCAGGCACTGCCGGACCTGACGCCGGAAGATGATCGCATTGCCGCCGAGGATTACGCCTTCTTCACTGACGCGCGCGCCATCGCTGGGGTCGGTGACAACGAGGTGGAAGTCGATCTGGATCCCGACGACGGCGGCCTGCCGAGCGGGGTCGACCCGACGTCCGACATCTTCGTCGGCATCTCGGTGGTGGACGGCCGCGGCGGGGCGCTGCTCGAGAGCCTGGCTGACGGTTCGATCCGTCTGATCGAGACGCTGACCGGAGAGGAGGTCAGCTTCAACGCCAACACCACCGGTGGCTTCGATTCCCTGACCATCTCGCCGAGCCAGACGCTCAAGGAGTTCACCAGCTATACGCTGATCATCGACGGCTTCCAGGATCGTGGCGCCAACGACGACCTGGACGCGCCGACCCGTGAGTTCCAGAAATACACCAACACCTTCATCACCGGCGAAGCCCCGGAGATCGTCGCTCGCGATGTGGCCTTCAATGACGTGGTGGAACTCGACGGTGCCTCTGACAACGCCTTCGGTTTCACCTCGCTGGAGATCACCGCCGATGGCTCGACGATGTACATCGCGACCATTGGTGGGCAGATCCTGCGCTACGACATCGACCCCGTCGATGGCTCCCTCGGCAACCGCCAGGAGCTTTCGCTGCCGAGCGATTACTTCCATCAGGACGGGGCCGATGCCAGCAATGATCGCCGCGGGATCATCGGGCTGGTGATCGACCCCACCGACCCCGACGTGCTGTGGATCACCGACAACTATCCGATCCCGCTGTCTGGCCGTGACAACGGCGTGCCCGACTTCAGTGGCCGGATCACCAAGATCACCCTGGAGGGCGGTAGCGAGTTCTCAGGCACCGCCGAGCCCTACATCACTGGCCTGCCACGCTCCAATGGCGACCACGTGACCAACAGCCTGGAGTTCCGCGCGAATCCGGATTACGACGCCGAGACCAATCCCGATGTCCCGAGTCATCTGCTGTATCTGATCCAGGGCTCCAACTCTGCCATGGGCGAGCCGGACAGCGCCTGGGGCAATCGTCCGGAGCGTCTGTTGAATGCCGCGGTGATGGAGATCGACCCGACCCGTGATGCGCCTCCCGGTGGCTTCGATGTCACTACCGAGCCGCTTCCCGACAACGGCCAGAATACTCGCTTCGATGACCCGGATGGCCATCCCAAGGACGACCCCATCCCGATGGGCAATGGCGAGTTCCTGGTGTTCGATGATCGTGGTGTCGCCACGGTGCAGGACGAGTCCGGCAACGTGCTCGAGTCCTACTACGACCCCTACGCCAGCGACGCGGTGCTGACGATCTTTGCCACCGGGGCGCGCAACGCCTACGACCTGGTGTGGCATTCCAATGGCTTCCTGTACGTGCCGACCAACGGTTCGGCGGCAGGCGGCAACGTGCCGGATGACCCGTCGACGCCGGAGGACGAGCGCTACACCAGTGTCGAGAAGCAGGATGACTATCTGTTCAAGATCGTCGAGGGAGGCTATTACGGGCATCCCAACCCGCTGCGCGACGAATACATCCTGAACGGCGGCAATCCGACCAGTGCCACCGACCCCAATCAGGTCGACAAGTATCCGACAGGCACCAACCCCGAGGGCACCTACGATATCTCGGGTGTCTATTCGCTCGGCGAGAATCGCTCGCCCAACGGCGCAGTGGAATACACCAGTGATGTCTTCGGCGGCAATCTGCAGGGCAACGTGCTGTTCACCGAGTACTCCGGCGGTGATGACGTGCGCTCGATCACGCTGGATGCCAACGGCAACGTGATTGGCGATGACGTACTGCGTGATCCTGAGGGCAACGTCATCAGTTACGTCGACCCTCTGGACATCATCGAGAATCCGGTCACCGGCCAGCTTTATCTGCTGACCCTGAATCGCGGCAATGGCCAGAGCCAGATCATTCGCCTCGACCCGGCACCGGGTGGGGTGGTGGATCCGGTCGACCCCGTGGACCCTGTCGACCCGACGGATGAGCTGGTCTCGTTGCTGGTCATTCAGGCCGAGGACAGGACGCCTGACGACGGCACCGCCGTGACGCTCGCGACGGGGACGGACGCCGAGATCCAGATTCGCGACATCGACAACCCCGAGACCAACCAGCCGGACCTGCCCAATGGCCTGCGCCCCGGTGCCTTCGGGCTCGATGGCAATACCGACGATACCGACGGCACGCCAGGTGGCTATGCGGACTTCGGGTCTACCAATGCCGACTTCCTCACCTTCACGTTCGAGCTGGATGCCGAGCAGGCTGGCGACTCGGTGCTGCATCTGCGCTATGCCAACGGCGGCAATGCCGATCGCCCGCTGGAAGTGTTCGTCAACAATGTCAGTGTCGGGGTGTTTGACTTCAGTCCGCCCGACGGCCTGACGGGGGATGCAGCCTGGGCCGAGTGGTTGACCGAGGCCGTGGCAGCGACGCTGGTCAGTGGTCAGAACACGGTGCGCCTGCAGGCCACCGCCGACACCGGCCCCAATATCGACCAGCTGGAGATCCTGCAGGAAGCGCCGGATACCACGCCTGGCGTCGATGAGTACGAGGCCGAGGGGGCAGTGCTCGATGGCGCCGTGGTGGTACTGACAAGCGATGATGATCGCAACGCGTCCGGTGATGGGTACGTCGACTTCGCGGGAACGGGTGATCAGACCATTACCTGGACACTCGATGTCGCCGAGACGGGAAGCTATGACATCGCCTTCCGCTACGCGCTTGCCGCGACCAAGGATGACCGTCCCCTGGGGCTTGCGATCAATGGTGTCGACCTCGGGATGTTGAACTTCGAAGGCCAGAGCGACGCTGACGAGAGCGACTGGTTCTTCCAGAACACGCTGGTCGCTCTGCAGCAGGGCAGCAACACCATCACCCTGACCGCGCCGGGTGCCGTGGGGCCGAACATCGATCTGCTGCAGGTGCCGAATGCACCGTCCGACAGCTTCATCCCGGTCTATGCCGATGTCTCGAACGGGGCGCGCATCGAGCTCGAGAGCGGTGACAGCGCACGCACCCTCAACGAGCTGACCGCCGACTTCTACTTCAGCGTGGACAGCAGCGGACTCTATCGTCTGGATCTGGCCGCGAACGCGGGCGCCGATGATGGTCAGGGCCTGGCCCTGACGCTCAACGGGCAGTCGGTGAAACTGCTGGCCTATCCGGGAGTGGGTGACGCTGGTGAAGAGGGTACCTATGTCGAGCTCGAGGCCGGGGTGGAGTACAACCTGCGTGCGGTGTCCACCGCCGATGGTGCCGATGATCTCGACTATCTCGATGTGATGCCGGTGGTCGGCAGCGACGACGCCGATATCGTGGTAGAGAGCGGTGATGCCGCCTACTACTCCGATCGCCTGCACTTCAGTTATCTGGACAACAACAGCGGCTCGAACCCCGATCGTGACTTCAAGGAAAGTGCCACGGTCACCATTTCCAACACCGGCAGCGATGTGCTGGAAGTGCTCGATGCCGACATCGACGGCCCCTTCACGCTGGCGGACCCCGGGGTGTTTGATGGCCTGACGCTGGCCGCGGGGCAATCCCTCGAGGTCACGGTGCTGTTCGACCGGGACAGCTACACCGCGCCGTCCAACAATGCCGGTGATGGGGTCTTCGAGGGCCGTATCCGTCTCACCACCAACGATGCCGACTCACCGATCGCCGAGATCCACATGGCAGGCTTCTGGCAGGCGCGTGACGAGGGTGGCTGGGAGCCCAACGTCAACGAGGTGTGGGAGGTGTTCGGCTTCGGTAACCGTATCGAAGGCTTGTCGACCGTCGGTGGCGGAGAGAATTCGGTACTCAACGACTTCGATCTGTATCGCCCGGTCAATGATGACGAGGTGCTATCGCGCTACTGGTCTCTGGCCGAGGGGGCTGGCGAGGCCAGGATCACCCAGCTGGCGGCCTATCATGGCGGTGGCGGGGCGACGCTGGGTATCCACAACCCCGGCGACAAGGGGCAGGACGTGATCTTCTCCAATCACGCGGGCGACAATAACCAGTCGATCCTGCCGGTATTGGGCAACGGCAACTTCGCCACCGCGACCTTCGGGCTCGATGATATCCCGGCCGGGTGGGCCGGAAGTGGCGTGTTCGGTATCGAAGTGGCCAATCTGTCCACGGACCCGTCACTCAACCCGACCGGAGGCGGCACCCCGCCGGCCGATGCCGAGGGTATCGAGCGCGGCTATACCGTGCGCATGTTCCGGGCTCTCGATGCCGAGGGCAACGTGATCCCCGACACCTACCTGGGGATCATGGATTACACCGGGATCAACTATGACTACAACGACAACATGTTCCTCATCGAGGGCGTGACACCGGTGTCTGGTGGTGAGCTGACGGTCATCAACAATGACGGCGTGCCTTCCAACGATCGCCTGGTGATGTCGCGCATCGAGAATCCGGCCAATGCCGCGCAGGAGGTGCATGACGAGGTGACCGTCACGCTGAGAAACGATGGCTTCGAGAGTCTCGACATCAGTCGTGTCGAGGTCAGTGATGCGACGCTGTTCGAGCTGACGGAGGCCTTCACTGCGGTGACGCTGGAGCCGGGTGAGTCAGTCGATGTGATCGTGCGCTTCATCGCCGATGACCCCAATGATGGCAGCCTCTACGAATCCAGCCTGATCATCACCTCAAGTGATGCGGATGAGGGAGAGAAGGTCATCGAGCTTGCCGGCCTGGCCCAGAATCGCTCAGAAAGCGGCCAGGAACCGGGAGTGCAGGAGATCATCGATGCCTTCGGCTACTCGACCAATGTTGCCGAAGGGCAGATGAACCAGGGAGGGCTGGTGGAGGCCAACGGCGATGAGATCCTGTCTCCGTACTTCCAGCGCGCCGATGGTGGCTCGCCGATCAAGATCACTCAGCTGGCGGCTTACCATACCCAGGGCGACGTGGCACGACTGTTCATCCACGACGTCGACAGCCGTGATATCGACGAGGTGCTGGCCCACGATGAGGCCGATGGTCAGACGTTGCTGCCGCGCACGCTCAATGAGGGAGATCTGCTGACCACCACCACCCTGGATCGCGATGCGCCCTTTGGTTTCTTCGCTGAGATATCGGGCCGCCAGGGCTATATTTCCTGGTCCGATCCCGACGCCAACCTCCATGAGGACACCGTCGATGCCATCGGCACTCCCGGCAACAATCTCAACTGGGACGAGAATGATGGTCATCTGATCCGTGTGTATGTGGCCAGGGACGCCGCCGGCAACGAAATCCCGGATACCTATATCGTGATCCAGGATTACGCGGGGGTGAACTACGACTACAACGACAACATCTTCCTGGTGGAGAACGTCACTACCTACGATCCCGCAGGGGCGGAAGATGCTGACGGCAATGGACGCGTGGATCTGTACGACGACGATGACAACGACGGTGTGCCGAACTTCCTCGACAATCCCGAGCCGGCGGGACAGAGCGCCTTCAATGCCGGCGAGACTGCCTGGGCGGTGGGAAGCGATGGCCTGACACTGGAGGCGCGCCTGTTCGACAACGGTGGCCAGGGCGTCGCCTACAACGACACCACGCAGGCCCACCAGGGCGATGGCTTCCGTTCCGACGAAGCGGTGGATATCTCCAATGGCAGCCTGGCCATCGGCTATGTGGCCGACGGTGAGTGGCTCGAGTACACCCTGAATGTCGAGACGGCGGGCACCTATGAGCTGAACTTCTCCGCCTCGGCGACTTCCGACGGCAAGTCGATCACCGCCGCCTTCGAGCAGGACGGCAGCTTCTATACCGAGGGCCAGGCGGTGGCGGTACCGGACACCGACGGTTTCACCAACTTCACCGATGTGGGTCCCTTGACCTTCACGCTGGAGGAAGGTGAGCAGGTGCTCAGATTGACCTTCAACGGCGGACAGCTGGATCTGGCCTCTCTGAATCTGACGCTGGTGGCGCCGGTGGACGATGGCCAGCAGGCGTACACCGACGATGGTCAGCCCTGGCAGGTAGGCAGTGACTTCAGCCTTGAGGCGGTGAATTACGATAAAGGCGGACAGGATGTCGCCTACAACGATTCCAGCGAGGTGCAGGAGGGGACCGATGTTCGCGGTGAGGGCGTGGACATGGCCAGCGGCGGCAGCGCCATCGGCTGGATCGAGGATGGCGAATGGGTGGAGTACACCTTGAACGTCGAACAGGCCGGTACCTACGACATGGCCTTCCTGGCTTCCCTGGGAGTCACGGGGGGAGGGCAGCGCAGCATTACCGCAACCTTTGCCAAGGAGGGCGATACCCCGTACGCCAGCGCCACACCGGTAGGGGTCTCACCGACCGGTAGCTGGACCAGTTTCGTGGGTACCGAGACCGCCCAGGTGACCCTGGAGGCTGGAGAGCAGGTGCTGCGGCTGACCTTCAATGGCGGTTCCATGGACCTGCAGGGATTCTCGCTCTCCCTTGATGGTCAGCAGGCCTTCAATGCGGGAGGCATCCCCTGGCAGGTGCAGGCGGATGAGGGACTCAGCCTCGATGCCGTCAACTTTGATGAAGGCGGGCAAGGGGAGGCCTACAACGAGCTCTCCAGCGCTCAGTTCGGCTCGAACTATCGCGATACACCGGTGGATATCGTCGGTGAGGGGGAAGCGATAGGCTGGGTAGAGGATGGTGAATGGCTTGAGTACACCATCGATGTCGAGCAGGCCGGCGCTCACACGCTGTCATTCGTCACCTCCGCTCCTGACAATGGGCGCAGCATCACGGCCTCGGTGGAGAAGAATGGCGAGTTCTATGACGAGGCCAGTGGCACGCTGCCCAATTCCGGCGCCTGGGGAGTCTATGTCGATGGCCCCTCGCTGACGCTGGACCTGGAGGAGGGGGTGCAGGTGTTGCGTATCACCTTCAATGGCGGTTCACAGGATCTGGCGTCCTTCCAGATCACGCGTGATCCGGATGTGGCTCCGGCTGGCTCACCGAATGCACTCGCGATGATGAGCATGCTCGAGGACGGCGACGCGATTCCGGTCTCCAATGATGATGAGGCGCCGATGAGCGACGATGTCGGCCTTCAGGGCATACAGGATGATGTCCAGGCCGGCCTGCTCTAGAAAGACGGCGCAAGATGACGGGAAAGGCGTGAGCAAGTGGCCGGGAACATGGCATGGGCTGGAACCTTGCCTTTCCCGGCCCGCGTAGATGCCTGGCAGGACATGCGTGAGTCTCTGACGCGTATGTCCTGCCAGGCATCTGCGTGTCGCCAGTTCCCCCTCTCCTTCTTTCGGTGTGACGCTCCGAGATCTCCCGGCAACACCTGATGGCGCGAGACGGGGCTCGATCTCCGCGCCTGCGTCTGGCGTTACCGGAGGCTCGCCTGTCAGAAGCGGCTGCGAACACGCACTGCAGCGTCTGTCTTCCTGAGCTGTTATCATGCCCGCCTTCAGATTCACCTTGTTGGCTGTTGTCTCCCTCATCTTTCGTCTGGCCTCCCGCCATGTCCCTCGTCATGCGCCTGTTGTCGCAGGTCGTCGCTGACAGGACGGCACCTCGGAGACAGAACGCGAACCGGGAGAAGACAGGCACGCATTCGCTTGCAAGAGGACATGAGATGGCTCGTATTGCCATGGCACGCCACATTCTGGTGAAGACCGAGGCCGAGGCGCAGCGTCTCAAGCAGTCACTGGAGCGCGGCCAGCCGTTCGAGAAGCTGGCGAAGAAGCACTCCACCTGTCCTTCCGGCAAGCGGGGCGGTGACCTGGGCGAAGTGCGCCCCGGCCAGATGGTCGGCGGCATTGATCGCGCCATCTTCAAGGGCCCGCTCAATACCCTGCAGGGGCCGCTGAAGAGCAAGTTCGGCTATCACCTGCTGGAAGTCTTCTTCCGTGGCTGATGCCTGACGGACCGCGATTCCACACCCCGTATCATCCGGCGCCAGCGTGACGCTTCGTCACCGCCCACCTTTTCATTCCAAACGGATATTCCCTCGTGATCTCTACCGCCAATCTCACCATGCAGTTCGGTGCCAAGCCGCTGTTTGAAGACGTCTCCGCCAAATTCGGTCGTGGCAATCGCTATGGCCTGATCGGCGCCAACGGCTGCGGCAAGTCGACCATGATGAAGATTCTCGGCGGCGATCTTGAGCCGTCCGGTGGCCACGTCATGCTCGAGCCCAACACCCGTCTGGGCAAGCTGCGTCAGGACCAGTTCGCCTATGAGGAATACACGGTGCTCGACACCGTCATCATGGGTCACGAGCGCCTGGCGGTGGTCAAGGCCGAGCGTGACCGCATCTACTCGCTGCCGGAGATGAGCGAGGAAGATGGTATGAAGGTCGCCGACCTCGAGGTCGAATTCGCCGAGCTGGACGGCTACACCGCCGAAGCGCGTGCCGGTGAGCTGCTGATGGGCCTCGACATCCCCATCGAGCAGCACCTCGGGCCGATGAGTGAAGTCGCGCCGGGCTGGAAACTGCGCGTGCTGCTGGCACAGGCGCTGTTCTCCGATCCTGACGTCCTGCTGCTCGATGAGCCGACCAACCACCTGGACATCAACACCATCCGCTGGTTGGAAGGCGTGCTGACCGCGCGCTCCAGCACCATGATCATCATCTCGCACGACCGTCACTTCCTGAACAGTGTCTGCACCCACATGGCGGACCTGGATTACGGTGAGCTGCGTCTGTTCCCGGGCAACTATGACGAGTACATGACCGCCGCCACCCAGGCGCGTGAACAGCTGCAGGCCGACAACGCCAAGAAGAAGGCGCAGATTGCCGAGCTGCAGTCCTTCGTCAGCCGCTTCTCCGCCAACGCCTCCAAGGCCAAGCAGGCGACCTCGCGTGCCAAGCAGATCGACAAGATCCAGCTCAACGAGATCAAGCCGTCCTCACGCGTCAGCCCGTTCATCCGCTTCGAGCAGACCAAAAAGGTCCACAACAACGCGGTGATGATCGACAAGCTTGCCAAGGGCTTCGACGGCAACACCCTGTTCGAGAACTTCAGCTTCACGGTCGCCGCCGGTGAGCGTGTCGCCATCATCGGCCCGAACGGTATCGGCAAGACCACGCTGCTGCGCACCCTGGTCGGCGAGATGCACCCGGATGCCGGTGAAGTGAAGTGGACCGACGCCGCGGAAGTCGGCTACTACGCGCAGGACCACGCGCATGACTTCGCCAACGACATGAGCCTCTACGACTGGATGTCGCAGTGGACCGGTGGGGGCGAACAGGTCGTGCGTGGCACCCTGGGCCGCATGCTGTTCTCCAATGACGACATCCAGAAGTCGGTCAAGGTGCTTTCCGGTGGTGAGCAGGGTCGCATGTTGTTCGGCAAGTTGATCCTCAAGCAGCCCAACGTGCTGGTGATGGATGAGCCGACCAACCACCTGGACATGGAGTCCATCGAGGCACTCAACCTCGCGCTGGAAAACTATCCGGGCACGCTGATCTTCGTCAGCCACGACCGTGAATTCGTCGGCTCGCTGGCCACGCGCATCATCGAGCTGAATGCCGAGGGTGTGGTCGACTTCTCCGGCACCTACGATGACTACCTGCGCAGCCAGGGCGTCATCGTCTGAGCGAGCACGTCTGCTCCCTGGCGTGAAATCGTCGCTCTGATCGCCCCCGTTGCCTCTGGCAGCGGGGGCGATCTGCCATCTGGCGTCGACGATCCGCGCCATTCGATTGCGCGATGTGACTGCATGTGAGAATCATTCGCCGATGAGGTGTATTTGTCTTATCATCTGCGCCTCTTGATCGCACCCGCGCGAAGGCGTGTGCATCCACCTTGTCGTCGCTCACCCCAGGAACAGAGTCATCATGTCAGATGTCGCACCCGGTGCCCCCGCTCAACGGCCCGCCTCGCGCGCCACGTCCCTGCGTCAGGACACCCCCCGTCAGCGAGGGCGGCGCAAGACCCTGGCGCAGCGACTCAATCCCTGGATCCGCTCTCTGCATCTGTACTGCGGCGTCGCGCTGGTGCCCTTCGTGCTGTTGTATGGCGTGAGCGCCTTCCTGATGAACCATCCCGGTCTGTATCGCGACATCCAGCAGACACCCTTGTCGTCCGAGGCATTGCAACGCGCCGCGTTGGGCCCGGTGGATGCCCAGGCTCTGGCCGTGGCCACCGTGGCGGAAATGAACCGAGTCTCCTCGGGGCGTCACGAATTCACGCTGGTTGATCCGCAGGCGCTCGAAGGGGCGCCGTTGTCTCTGCTGCTGGATTCCAGGGGAGCGGACATGCGTCAGCGCTACATGGTGGATCTTTCCCACGGTGAGGGACGGCGCATCGCCATGCAGGAAAACGCCGCGGGAAATGCGTCGGCTCGTCCTGCTCGCATGCCGCTGGCCGGCCAGACCCTGACGCTTCCTGACACCTCACCACTGGCGGTGCCACTGGTCAGTCAGCAGGCCCGTCTGCGCGAGGCGATCGGCGCCAGTGAACGTCAGCCGCTCAATGGCAAGGGGACGCTCGACTTCACGCTGGAGGACGGCAGCGGCCAGCGCTTCACTGCCCAGCTGGACCTGTATTCAGGCAAGCTGAAGGGCCAGCCCGTCGGGCAGGACCAGCCCGGCGCGGGGCTTGGCGAAACCCTGACGCATCTGCACAAGCAGCATGGCTACAAGAGCAGCGTGCTGGAGTGGCTGTGGGCCGTGGTCGTGGATGTCATGGCCTGCGTGATGGTGATGTGGGGGCTGACTGGCCTGTGGATGTGGTGGCAGATGAAACGTCGGCGCCCCCTGGGCGGCCTGCTCATGGCGGCCGGTATCGGTCTGTCGGCGGCTCTGGGACTGGGGCTGCATGCCGGAATGTGACAGGTGAGGTGAGCAGGCTCTTGGCTTGACGTCATGTCCAGCAAGACACGACAGAACCTGACAAGATGGCATGTCAGCTGACGTGCGAGCTGACGTGCGAGATAAAAAGGAGCGCTGTGGATATCCGCAGCGCTCCTTTTGATGGCCAATCCGCGTTCCACATGTTGCCAGGGGACGGCGGGAGCCCGAAACCGGGCGTGGCTTCTGGTAAACTGCGCGGCCGGTGTCTGGCACAGTCGGGCCACCACGGTGCCGCTACTCGAGCACTCGGCGTTTCAGCACCGTCTTTCTCTTCTTGTTGCACGAGGTTTCCAGCATGGCCACATACGACGTCATCATCATCGGCGCAGGCGCGGCAGGCCTGATGTGTGCCGCCACGGCGGGCTATCAGGGCAAGCGCGTGCTGGTGCTGGACCACGCCAACAAGGCCGGCAAGAAGATCCTGATGTCAGGTGGCGGGCGCTGCAATTTCACCAACCTGGATGCCGGGCCGTCCAACTTCTTCTCACGCAATCCGCACTTCTGCATCTCGGCACTCAAGCGCTACACGCCGCATCACTTTCTCGAGCTGGTGGAGCGTCACGGGTTGGAGCATGTCGAGAAGAAGCCGGGGCAGCTGTTCTGCGCGGATTCCGCCAAGGATCTGCTGGCGATCCTGATGACGGAGTGCGAGTGGGCCGGGGCGGAGATTCGTCTCAACACACGCATCACTTCGCTTGAGCGTGCGGGTGAGGGCATGCGGGTCGAGACCAGCAACGGCACGCATACGGCAGGGCGGGTGGTAGTGGCGACCGGTGGCATGTCGATCCCGACGCTGGGCGCGACAGGCTTTGGCTACGACATCGCGCGCCAGTTCGGGCTCGAGGTCACCGAGACCTACGCGGCGCTGGTGCCGTTCACGCTGACCTCGCAGTGGAAGGAGCGCCTGTCGCCGCTGTCCGGGCTTGCCTGTGACGTCAGCGTCACCGCCGGCAAGGGCCAGTATCGCGAACCGATGCTGATCACCCACCGTGGGCTTTCCGGCCCGGCGATGCTGCAGGCCTCCAGCTGGTGGACGCCCGGTCAGCCACTGGACATCGACCTGCTGCCGGGGGTGGACGCCTACGCCGAGCTGCTGGCCCTGCGTGAGCAGCAACCCAAGCGCCAGATCGGTCCCTGGCTTGGCGAGCGCCTGCCCAAGCGTCTCGCCCAGTCGCTGGTCGAGTGGCAGGACGCCGATGCCGGCCGCATCAGCGAGCGCAGTCTCGCCGAGCTCTCCAACGCGCGTCTCGAGAAGCTGGCCAAGGCGCTCAATCACTGGCAGCTCAAGCCGGCGGGCACCGAAGGCTGGCGCACCGCCGAGGTCACCATGGGCGGCGTGGTCACCGATGCCATCTCGCAGAAGGACTTCAGCGTGCGCGATCTCCCGCAGCTGGCCTTCATCGGTGAGGTGCTGGATGTCACCGGCGAACTGGGCGGCTACAACTTCCAGTGGGCGTGGTCCTCGGCGGTGGCCTGCGGGCTGAACTGCTGACCAGCACGTTCTCACCACTGGCCGCGTCTCATGCCATCTGCTGGCGGATGGCGGGGAGGCGCTGCTCGACAAGCGTGACGAAGGCCTCGGTCACCGGTCGGCCCGGTGTAGTCGGATAGTGAAGCTCCAATGGCACCGCCCCGAGCGCCGGACGCAGGGGAATGAACTGACAGCCATCGCACTGCAGACGGCGGATGCAGCCGGGCGCGATGGCGACTCCCAGTCCGGCCGCGACCTCACTGAGCAGCGTCTGCATCATGGCCGGCTGGCGCTGGAGGCGCGGCGAGAAGCCGGCATCGCCGCAGGCGCTGATGATCTGATCAAATAGCCCCGTCGCCTGCGTGCGCTGAAACAGCACGAAGTCCTCCTGCGCAAGCTCGATCAGGGTGAGCCGCTTGCGGTGCGCCAGACGATGGCCCTGGGGTATCACCGCCATCAGCATGTCCTCGTAGACCGGCAGAGCCGTCAGGGTATCGCGCTGCTCGATGGGCAGCGGACGCGACAGGCCGAGGTCGATCTCGTCACGCGCGAAGGCATCCAGCTGCTGCTGGGCGCTCATCTCATGCAAGGTGAGGCTGACCTCGGGGTGGCTGGCGGCGAAGTCGCGCATCAGGCCGGGCACGAAGCTTGCGCAGGCCGAGCTCATGTAGCCGATGCGCAATGTGCCGGTCTGGCCGCTGGCGGCCATCGCCACGCGCTTGCGTGCCTGTGCCTCCAGCGCCAGCATGCGCTGCGCTTCTTCCAGCAACGCCTCGCCGGGTGCCGTCACTCGCACTTCCCGCGTATTGCGCCACAACAGACTCACGCCCAGTTCGGCTTCAAGATCGGCGATCTGGCGACTGATGGCAGGCTGAACGGTGTGCAGCTCGCGGGCGGCGGCCGAGAAGCTCCGGTGCGTCGCCACGGAAACGAAGGTTCTCAGTGTGCGCAGTTCCATGGCAGCTCTCGTCAGTTGATTGATGTCCATCAAGTATAAGTCATATCAAGTATCGTCATTTCTATTATCAATGCTCGCTCATTAGTCTGGGGACCTGCCAAGCCTCCCTCCGTCAGCTTTCTTCCTCTCGCGCCCTCCCGGCTTTCGTGTCTCACAAGCCAGGAGGGCGCGGCGATGCAGTGGCTGGCAAGAGGGCCCTGTTTCCGAGTGGAGCCGATATGACGACATCAACTTCCCGAGGTATCGCGCAGGATACGCGCGATACCTCTCGATCACTTTCTGGCGGCGGGCGTTTCACGCTGCTGGCGGTCGCCTGCCTGACCATCATGGTGGGTACCGTGGTGGCACCGGGGCTTCTGAGCATCGCCTCGGCGCTTGAGGTGGAGAGCCATGCCAGCTGGCTGATCACCCTGCCGTCGCTGGGCGCCGTGCTGTTTGCGCCTATCGCCGGACGCATGATCGACCGCCTCGGGGCCTATCGCGCGCTGACTGGCGGGCTGTTCCTGTATGGTCTGCTGGGGGCGGGCGGGGCACTGCTGGAAGGCACCGTCGCCGTGTTCGCTGATCGTATCCTGCTGGGGGGCGTCACCGCGGTCGTGATGGCGGGCGGCACCACGCTGATCTCCGAGTGGTATCATGGCCATGCGCGACTCAAGATGATTGCCCAGCAGGGCATGTCCATCGAACTTGGCGGTGTGATCTTCCTGTTCGTCAGTGGCGTGCTGGCAGGCATCGCCTGGCAGCTGCCTTTCCTGCTCTACCTGCTGGCCTGGTTGCTGCTGGCCATGCTGTGGATGATGGTGCCCAGGCAGTCACCTGCAGTCCCTGATGAAACGGTTGGCAAGTCGGGCCAGCAGGCGCTGTCCGCTTCGCTCACCAGTGTCTATCTGGCGGCGGCCATGGCCATGACGCTGTTCTTCACCGCCATCGTCATGCTGCCCAAGCGCCTGAACCTGCTGGGGCTGAACGAGGCCTCGACCGGCATCTTCCTGGCGGCGATCTCGATGGTCGCGGTGGTGGCGGCGATGTGGATGCCGAAGGTCTCACGTACCTTGCGCGAGATGCCGACGCTGGCACTGGCCTTCGTGCTGTATGCCGCCAGCCTGTTCGTCTTCCAGCAGGCCGAGAGCATGGGGGTGATGAGCGCGGGTGCCGTGCTGGCCGGGATGGGCTTCGGCTTCTCGATTCCGCTGCTCAACCACATGACGGTGGAGCGCAGCCACGCACTGGTGCGTGGACGCAATCTCGCCTACCTGACGATGGCGATCTTCCTGGGCCAGTTCCTGACCTCCTTCCTGGAGTTCCTGCCCGGCGATGGCCGCCATGTCTTCGGTTTTGGCGCCGTGCTGGGCCTGATCTTCGCGGCTCTCTATCTGGGCATCCATCTGCTCAAGCGCGACAGTCGCGGCGCCTGAGTCATCCCGGGCAACGCCTGCCCGCTGCATATCGAGACGTGCGACGAAAAAAGCCCCGCGACCTGAGTGCCAGGTGGCGGGGCTTTCGGTATGTATCGTGATCACTTGTCGAACAGTATTCTCAGGCGGCGAATCATCACCCAGCTCATCAGGCCGCGCTTGATCAGGCTCAGGCCCTTCTTTGGCCGGAAACCTCCCCGGGCGGCAATCAGGCCGCCCACCAGAACCAACGGGCCACGGTATTGCTGCACCTTGGCCCAGCCACGGTCGATGGGGGCGGTTGCCTCCTTGAGGTCACGCATCGCATGACTGACGTCGAGGCGCTGCTGGCTGATGCGTGCTTCGAGTTCCGCACGCCTGGCATCGCGCGAATGCGCTTGCCGGCGACCGTTCCCCCCTGAGGGGGGCAGTGCCGGCTCACGCTGCGCGAGGGACTGTCTGGAAGAACTCATCTCGCCTCCTTTACAGGGGCTGGCAGGCGGGGGGCATCAGAGGTTTTCGCGTTGGCGCTGGCGTTCCAGTGCGTCGGCGCGGACGTCCTTGAGGCTGTCGCTGTCGCGGCTCAGATTGCTGAGCGTCGAGCGCAGCAGGCTGCGCTGGGAAGCGATCACCTTGACCCGCCAGGCGATCAATCCGCCCAGTGCCAGCAGGATACCGCCGCTCAAGGCGATGGCCAGCAGGCGATGGGTATCCCAGAAGGCCACGACCACCAGCAGGATCGCCAGGCCGATACCGAAGCAGATCAGCATCAGGGCGATACCTGACAGCAGCAGCATCACGAACAAGCGTTCGCGTTCCTCCTCGAGCTCCAGCACGGCGAGACGCAGACGCGTCTCGCCACTCTCCACCAGGCTCGCGGTCAGACGACGGATGGCGCCAAGTACGCGTTCAACCGGCCCTTGCTCCTGCATCAGCGACGGCCAAGCAGCATGCCGATGACGACACCGGCGGCAGCGCCGATACCGACACTGGTCCACGGGTTGTCGTGCACGTAGCGGTCAGCGCAGTCCGCGGATTCACGCGCGCTGGCGGCCAGACGGTCACCCTGGGCACTCAGTCGGGCACGAGTGGCTTCCAAGCGGGTCTGGGCGCGGGCACGCGCTTCCTTCATGCTCTCGCGGGAGTCCTCGGCCGAGGCGTGCAGCAGTTCCTCGACGGTCTGGGAGAGATGACGCAGGTCTTCCTTCAGCTGCTCGGTGTTGGCACCGGTGGCTGAATTGGCTGTGGTCGTATGATCACCGATTTTCTGCATGGCCATGTTGTGTCTCCTTCCCGTGTGTCGAATCAGATTTCGTGAATTGTGAGCGCCAGATGGCGCGCATGACTCTCGAACTCAGTCTTCCCTGGGGCGCCGCTGGCGGCAGGGCATGACCTTTTCAGGTCGCAGCGATTCCTGCCTGGCTGCGTCTTTTCTGGTCATGAACAAATCCTTGGGGCCACCGGGAACAAACACAAGGGCTGGCAATGCCTGGATGATGATATCGGGGGAGCCGAGGCGCATTCGTTGATCTGGATCAGGGAGGATGAATCCTGTCTGCACGGCCTGAAACGACGCAACGGGCAGCCTGGGCTGCCCGTTGCGTCGCGAGGGGATCATGGCTCGGCGGCCCGTGAGAGGCGCGCTGGCCGAAGATCAGGTCTCTGGCAGGCCGGCGAAGAAGGTGTTGATCGAGAAGCCCAGCCCCAGGCGGTTCACGCTGTGGTCGTAGTCGATGAGGCTCTCGCCATAGCCGTGGTAGTACTGCACGTAACCGCGCACCTTGCCGAACAGCGGGAAGGAGTAATCCAGCTGGTTGCCGAAATTGCCCTTGGAGGGGTTGCCGCGCACCATCCAGGTGAACTCGTGCTGATCCGCGGTATAGCCCACGGTGATGTCGCCGTAGCCGATGTAGTTGTAGAGGTCCGGATTGTCGTCCTCATCGGACTCCTCGGGCACGCGCCAATGCGGCGTGATCGCCACGGCCCAGTCGCCATTCTGGAACATCATGTCGGCATAGACCCGGTTCCAGCTGCGCGACAGCGGGTCGGAACGCCCGTTGGACTGATGGGCGAAACCGATGCGATTGCGCGTGTTGGTCCAGCCCAGCAGTTCATAGCGATTGTCGAACTGAAGGAAGGCTTCCGGCTCGTAGTTGGTCTCGCGGAACGGCGCCGAGGCATCGGAGTTGTAGGCCTGCCACCAGCTGCGCTGGGTATAGGCGAAGTACAGGTCGCCATTGTCATCGAAGATGTCATTCACCAGCCCGACCTTGAGACTGAGCTGGTACTTCACCTCGGTGTTGTCCACCTCGCCTTCACGGGTCACCTGGGCGAAGCTGCTCTCATTCGGGGTCGAGTTGTAGGCCCAGGGCAGCAGATAGTTGCGCTTGTAGGCGGTGATGGCCAGGGGATTGCTCTCGGCATCGTCCTCGAGCACCACCCGCTCCTCGGCACGTTTCTGAGCCAGGCTGTCCTGCCCCTGACTCTCCTGACCTTCCACGGAGGCAGGGGCGTCATCACTCGCCGCCAGCTCTGCGCCGCCACGTGCGGGTTGCGTATAGATCGGCGTGCGACGTGGATCGCTCTTGCGTGCCCCTGCACGCGCCTGGGCCGGAGTCATCCCCAGTTCTCGGGGCGTGAAGCGCTGGCCATTGGCCAGTACCACGCGGCCCTGGCTGTCCATGGTATAGGGCACGTCTGCGCTGGCCAGTGGGGCGCAGGTCAGCAGCGCTGACGCCAGCATTCCGGACAGGCATGCCGCGACTGGCCGAGAGCCGGTGGAGGTAGGGCAGAGAAGCATGGAAATATCCTGTCTGTAACACCGCAAGAGACGAGCAGCGCATTATGGGGCAACGATCATGACAAGTCTGCCATTCTACTGGCTGGCAGGCGTGGGGTGCCAGCTGGCAACCGACGACACCTCTGTCGCCTGCCGCTCACATCCCCATGGTGCGCTTGGCAGGGAGGTGTCGGAGCGATTGCGCCTGACTGAGGCTCAGTTGACAATGCAGGCATCGTGGACCCCGAGAGGTCTGCCTCTGGTAACGATGCGGGTGAGGAGATGGATGTGTCAGGCATGAATTCCTTGAGAGCGACGACGCGATGGATCGTGATGATGCTTGTCGTGCTGCTGTGCGCCTTGCCCGGCATGGCACAGGCCGTCGTGGAGCGCAGCGATGTGCAGGGCCAGCTGGAGGACCTGCAGAGCGTCGAGAAGCCTGACGCGGAGACACGCCAGCGGATCGCGGATCTCAAGGAAACCCTGACGGTACTCGATGATCTCGGTGAGGCCAACAGCAACCTCAAGGACATCAAGGCCGAGGTGAAGACGGCGCCGGGTGATCTGGCCGAGGCCCAGGCAGCGCTGGCGAGCCTGCCTCGCGACAGCACCAGTCAGCTCGACGAAGCGAGTCTCGCCGAGGAATCGGTGGAGGCATTGGATGCGCGCATGACGCGTATCCTGGACGAGCTCCAGAGCCTGCAGGACAAGCTCGCGAGTACCAATCGGCGCCTCATCAATGCCCAGAGTCTGCCGGAGCGCTCTCGTTCGACCCTGGCGGATGCCCAGCAGCAGGTGCAGCGCCTGCAGACCCAGCTCTCCGGCAGAGACAGCCAGGCACTGACCGGCACGGGCCGAGACCTGCTGGAGGCGCGTCTGGCCCTGGCCGAGGCACGTGGCGAGCTCAGCCACACCGAGCTCAACTCCAGTTCGCAGCTGCGAGAGCTGGCGCAGGTACGCAAGACGCTCTACAGCCGGCGTATCGAGACTCTCGAGCAGGACCTCAAGGTGGTGCAGAGCCTGGTCAACGCCAAGCGGCGAGACCAGTCCGAGCAGACCATCGCGGAGGCCACCAGCGGCGAGAATGCCGAGCTGGCCAGCAACCCCATCTTCCAGCAGGTCCTGAGTCGCAACCGTGAACTCAGCAGCCAGCTGCTGGCGATCACGGATCGCGTCAACGCCGTGATCCGCGATGGTCTCGAGGTGCGCACCCAGCTGGATCGCGTCACCCAGGTCGAGCGCACCATGAGCGAGCAGATCGAGGCCATCAAGGGCAGCGTGCTGCTGGCCCGTATCCTGCGTGAGCAACAGAGTCATCTGCCCAAGGTCGACGTGCGTCAGGACCTGAAGGAAGAGATCGCCGACCTGCGCCTCAAGCAGTTCGAACTCAACAAGGTGCGCGAACAGCTCGCGGACATTCCGCACTATCTGCAAAGCGAAGTGCTGAGCGAAAGCGCCGCGCTGGAGCGCCCCGGCGGCAACGCCGATGCCCAGACGGTCAGCTCCGAGCTGCGTCAGGCGCTGACTCGCCAGCTGGAGGCCCGCAAGGAGCTGGTCGACAAGCTCGACAAGGAATATGACAGCCTGCTGGCGCGCGCCATTGATCTGCAGCTCAACCAGCAGCAGTTGCTCGAAGTCTCCGGACGTCTGCGTCAGACCATCGAGGAGCAGCTCTTCTGGGTCGCCAACGGCAAGCCTCTGGACCTGGACTGGCTGTCGCGTACTCCACAAATGCTGGCGGACGAGCTCAAGCCCACCGTATGGCGCGGCGTGGTGGCGGGGCTGTCCAAGGGCTTCCAGCTCAATGATCTGTGGGTGGCGCTGCCGGGGCTGCTGTTGCTGATCTTCATCACCTGGAAGCGCTCGCACATCCGATCGCGCCTGGCGGACCTGCATGCCCAGATAGGCCGCCTCAAGCAGGACACCCAGCTGCACACTCCGCGGGCGATCCTGCTCAACGTGATGCTGGCGATCCCCGGTGCACTCGCGCTGGCACTGATCGGCAGCGTGCTGTCGCTGGGGGAGGGCGTCATGCTGTGGGCGCTGGGCCAGGCACTGCTCAAGCTGGCGCTGGCATGGGGGATCTTCGCCATCTTCCGGCGCCTGCTGGTCAAGGACGGCGTGGCCGAGCGTCACTTCCAGTGGCCCGCCAACTACGTGGCCGAGCTGCGCCGCCATCTGTGGTGGCTGGGCTGCGCGCTGCTGCCGGTCATCCTGACCACCAACATCATCAGCGAGGCGGATCTCAATCTGCTGGAGCGCCCGCTGGGTCTGCTGATCCTGTTCTCGGGGCTATGCGCGATGAGCTTCTGTCTCTCGCGGTTGATCCTGGCGCATGTGCCGTTCTTCGGTCTCAAGCTGTTCCGCCTGATTCTGGGGCTGGCCATGGCCATGGTGCCGGTGGCGCTGGGCGTGCTGATCTGCCTGGGGTATGAGTACACGGCACTGCGCCTCAGTGGACGCTTCATCACCACGCTGTTCCTGTTCGGTGCCTGGATTCTGGTCGAGGCCACCGTGGTGCGCGGGCTGGCAGTCGCGGCGCGCCGTCTGGCGTATCGACGTGCCGTGGCGCGTCGGCGAGCCCTGGTGCAGGAAGGCGCGGAGGGCGGCGTCGAGGTGGTCGAGGAGCCGCCGCTGGACATGGAGCAGGTCAATTCGCAGTCGCTGCGTCTGTCGAAGCTGATTCTGGTCATCAGCTTCATGTTCATCTTCTATCTGGTCTGGGCGGATCTGCTCAATGTGCTCAGCTACCTGGACAGCGTCGTGGTCTGGGAGATCGCCGCCTCGGCCGAGGGAGATTCCGCGACCCCCATCTCGCTGGCGGATCTGATCGCGGCGCTGGTCACTCTCGGAGTCGCGGTGATGATGGCGCGCAACCTGCCGGGCCTGTTGGAGGTCTCGATCCTGTCGCGGCTCGAACTCAAGCAGGGGTCGAGCTATGCCATCACCTCGCTGCTGTCCTACGTGATCATGGCGACGGGCTTCGTGATGACACTGGGCAGCATGGGCGTCAGCTGGGACAAGCTGCAGTGGCTGGTGGCGGCGTTGAGTGTCGGCCTGGGCTTCGGTCTGCAGGAGATCTTCGCCAACTTCATCTCGGGTCTGATCATCCTGTTCGAGCGCCCGGTACGCATCGGCGACACCATCACCATCGGCAATCTGCACGGGACGGTCAGTCGTATCCGTATCCGTGCCACCACGGTGACGGATTTCGACCGCAAGGAGATCATCATTCCCAACAAGGTGTTCGTGACCGACCAGCTGATCAACTGGTCACTCTCGGACAACGTGACGCGGGTGGTGCTCAACTTCGGCGTCGCCCATGGCAGTGATCTGGATCTGGCGCACCGCCTGCTGATGCAGGCCGCCCAGGAGAACAGGCGGGTGCTCAAGGACCCGGAGCCTCTGGTGTTCTGTCTGAGCTACAACAAGGACAACTTCGGCTTCGAGCTGCGCATCTACGTCAACGACCTTACCGACCGTCTGTATGCGACAGACGAGATCAATCGCTGGGTCGATGCACGCTTCCGCGAGAACGGTCTCAAGGTGGCCTTCCAGCAGATGGATGTCTGGCTGCATCGTCAGGATGGCACCGAGCGTCTCATCGAGCAGCGAGCGGCCACGGGCGAGCCGCTCAGAGCGGCCAGCGGCTCGCCGGAAAGCGTTGGAGCCGAGACGGGAGACGCACCGTCAAGCAGCGAACATCGTGAGGGCGGCGCCTTGATCGCTCGTCGCAAGCCGACCACCGGCGTGGGCGGCCGTGAAGATGCCGGGTTGCGCGAATCCGCGCCCGACGCGACGGACGGCGACGGGGGAGATGGCGGCGGCCGCTAGTCGTCGAGCGTGGCCGGTGAGGCCGGTGTTGCTTGAGTCTCAGGCGCAGGCCCGGTTTCAGACTCAGACTCAGAGTCAGGCTCAGAGCCAGACCTGGGCCCGGGCGCCGGGGCCCGAAACTCCAGCGCCCAGCGGCTCAGGAAGCTGGCCTGCTTGAGCCTGTCGAGGGTGGCGAGCAGGCCGGGGCCTATCTCGATGGGGCGCAGCGCGTTGCCGAGACGTTCACGCAGATCACGCGCGCTGCCGTCACCGCTCACCTCGGGATGCAATGCGCCCAGATCGCTGTCACTGGCCACCGCCTGTTGGCCCTCAAGACTCAACCACCAGTCCAGAAATGCCTCGCCGGCATCACCATGCGGTGCCTGGCGCGGCACGAACGCCAGTCGGCGCTGAATCAGCACGTAGTCTTCAGGCACGATCACCAGCAGCTCAGGGTGCGCGCGGGCAAAGGAGATGGCATAGGGCCCGACCAGGTTGTAGGCGATATCCACCTCGCCGTTGGCCAGTGCCTCGAGCATGGCGCCGGTGGTGGTCACCAGCCGTGCATCGGCCTGACCCATGGCGCGCACCAGTGTCCAGTAGCGAGGCGACTGACGGGCATCGGAGACGGCATAGGTGAAGCCGGAGCCGCTGCGACGCGGGTCGTAGGTGATCACGCGACCGCGCAGCAGCTCCCGGCGTGTCTCCAGCAGATGCCAGAGATCCCGATGACTGCGCAGGGCATCGCGAGGGTCGCGCAGTCCTTCGCTGTCGGCCAGACGTTTCAGCGCATCGCGGCGCGCCACCATCACGATGGGCTCGAAGCTCATGGCGAACAGCTCATTGCGCCAGCGTGAGCTTTCGGGCCAGCCTGTCAGGTTCGCGGCTTGCAGCGGTCGTGCATGGCCGCCATTGGCCAGACGGTACTGCAGGCCCATGGCCGAGGAGATCATCAGGTCGGCCCGAGGTGTCAGGGGGGCGGCCAGATAGCGGGCTTCCAGCGCCAGCGCGGAGCGATTGACGTAATGCAGCAGCATCCCGGGGTGTTCGCGGCTGTAGCGTTGCAGCAGCGGACGAATCTCGGGCAGATCCAGCGCCGCATGGATCACCAGATCCGCCTCTTCCCTGGACTGGACGGCCTGCGCGGCCACGGGCTCTCCTGCCTTGAGCCAGAGTGCCTGATGCTCATCGAGTTGCGGGTCGAAGCTCGCGGTGTCCTGTGCCGAGCACAACGACGCGACGGCCAGCCCGACGACGGTGAGCACGGCGGCCCAGCAGCGGTGCGTTCTCAACATGCATCCCCCTTGGGGCCGGTCGATGCCTCGCGTGAGGCTGGGGCAGTGGCGGTCACGGGAGGCGGGCAGGGCAGCAGGTGAAAGCTCACGCGCAGTCCCGGCCGAGCGCCATCAGCGGGGGCAGGGTCGGAGGCCTCCAATGACAGCCGGGCATCGTGGTGGCGGGCAATGCCATCGACGATGGCAAGCCCGAGCCCTGCGCCACTCTGCTCGGGTATCTGGCCGCCTGAGGCATCGGACATCGGCTGGGCGGCCGGGTGCTGGTCTGCCCGGGCATGGCGATGAAAGGGGCGCAGCACCAGCAGACGCCGCTCCGGCGTGATGCCCGGGCCATCATCCTCGACGCTCAGGCGCAGACGGCCTGGCGTGGCCGATTCACGTGCCGCGTCTTCTCCGCTGGCGGGTATCGCGTGCTCGCGGCTCAGCGTCACGGTCACTACCCGCGCGCCATGCTTGCAGGCGTTGTCGATCAGGTTGGCCAGCGCCTCCTGCAGTTGCCAGTCCACACCCGGCGTCCAGGCGGCATGGTCGATGTCCGGCGCGATCTCGAGGCCGAGATCCACACCGGCGCGATCACAGCGCAGGAAATGACGGCTGACCGTGTCGCGCACCAGGCTCGAGAGCTCCAGCGGCACCCGAGGAGGTTGCACTTCCGGATTGTTAAGGCGTGTCAGCGACAGCAGCTGATTGGCCAGGTGGGCGGTGTGGCTGGCAGTGGCCTGCATCTGTGCCAGTGCCGCGTGCCAGGCGCTCGGGTCCTGCTGGCGCAGGGCCAGTTCGGCATGCGCGGAGAGACCGGCCAGGGGCGTGCGCAACTGATGGGAGGCATCGCCGATGAAACGCTCCTGATTGGCACGGACCCGGCGCATGCGGGACAGCAGCTCATTGAGGGCATGCTTGAGTTCCTCAAGCTCGCGCGGCAGCGTCAGCTGCAAGGCCGCCAGGCTGCGCGGGTCGCGTTCGCGGATGGCTCGCCGCAGCCGCGTGAGGGGCGCAAGCGCCATGCGCACGCCCACCAGCACCACCATCAGGGCCAGAATGGCCATGCCTGCCAGGCGCACCAGCGAGCCACGGTACAGCTCCTGGGTCAGCGCATCGCGCCCTTCGCGGGTATGGGCGACACGAATGCTGAAGCGTTGGCCATGACGCGGGTCATCACCCCAGCCACCGAGGCGGGTATCGAGCGTGCCCAGGCGCAGTGCCTGCCCCTGCCAGGCGATGTCGCGAAAGGCCAGTTCGCCACTGCGTCCCGCCATCTCGTCCCGCGTGCCATGCGCGCCGGCCTCGCTTCGTGCATCGGGCAGCCGCGTATTGCCCGTGACCTGCTCGCCATCGGCGTCCACCAGGCTGTAGAAGACCCGCTCCTGGGCATCGGTGGCCAGCATTTCCAGGGCTGCCGGCGGCAGGTCGAGCCATAGCTGACCATCCTGCCATTTGACCTGCTCGGCGATGGTCACCAGCGAGGCTTCCAGCAGACGATCATAGGCGCGGTCCGCGGCTTCACGCGCGGACAGGAAGGCCTGCACCAGCAACAGGGTACCCAGGGCCAGCAGCGGGATCAGCAGCCAGCTCAGCAGACGACGATAGAGACTGACGGGCTGTTGGGCATCGCGTGGTGGCTGTGGGGACGCCGTGGCCTGGTGAGAGTCGAGCGCGCTCAAGGAGTCCGGCTCTCCGCCGGGGCCTGTTCCAGCAGATAGCCGAGGCCGCGAATGGTGCGCAGACTGACGTCGCTGCCGTCCAGGCGCTTGCGCAGGCGGTGGACATAGACCTCGATGGCATTGTCGCCGACCGCCTCCTGCTCGCCGAAGGCCTCGCGGGTCAGGCGGGCCTTGTCCACCGGCTCACCGGCGTGCTGGATCAGGCAGCCAAGTAGACGCTGCTCGCGCGGGGGCAGTGACAGCGGTGCCTCGGCCAGCAGGAAGCGACCATTCAGCGGCTCGAAGGCCAGACTGCCCACCACCAGTCGCTGTTCGAGCGCCCGGCCCTGATGCGTGGCCTGGCTGGCCTGATGATTGGCATGACGACGCAGCAGAGCACGCACGCGGGCTTCCAGTTCATCGAGCACGAAGGGTTTGGCGAGGTAGTCGTCGGCACCGAGATCCAGTCCGCGTACGCGATCCTCGATGGCGCCGCGGGCGGTGAGAATTAGGACCGGGGTATGGCGATCGTGCTCACGCAGGGCGGCCAGTATCTCGAGCCCCGAGGCGCCGGGCAGGTTGAGATCCAGCACGACCAGCGCGAAGCCGTGCGGCTGCCCTGGCGAGAGTCGCGCCAGCGCCGCGCTGCCATCGGCCAGGTGCGTGACGTCGAGTCCCTCGCTGATGAAGACACTGTGCAGGGTGTTGGAGAGCAGCGCGTCGTCCTCCACCAGCAGCAGTGACGGCGTCTGTCGGGAAGGTGTGGAAGGTGTCGATTGCGTGGGGGTCATCCGGGCTCCGGGAGATGCACGGTATTCCCGTTCAGGTGGCTGCCGAAGGCACCACGATTCACGGTAGGATCATCAGGGCAACAAGCCATGTGGCTAGCGTACCATCGCAGGCCCCTCTCGTGCCGCTGGCAAGGATGTCGGAATGTCACTCATCTCGTTCGCGCGCGCTGTCAGACAGCGCTTCAGGACTCCATCCGTGGATAACGATCAGTGGAAATCGCTGGCGGTCTCGCTGGCGCTGGGCGTGGCGGGAGGCAGCCTCTTCCAGCTGACCGGCATGCCGCTGGCGTGGATGCTGGGGCCGTTGGTCGCCAATCTGCTCGGTGCCATGGCCGGGCTGACACTCGCCGTGCCGGAGCGATTGCGCAGCCTGTTTCTCGGGGTGCTGGGTCTGACGTTGGGAGCGCGAGTGTCGCCGGAGCTGGTCTCGCACCTTGCCAGCTGGTGGCTGTCGGGGACATTGCTGTTGCTCGGCGTGCTGGCCTCGACACTGGCCTGTGCCGCCTGGTATCGACGCTGCGGCTTCGATGCCACCAGTGCCTGGTTCGCCTCGGTGCCCGGGGTGCTGACGGCGATGGTGATCATCGGGGAGCGCAGTGGCGGCGATGCCCAGCGTATCGCGGTGGCCCAGTCGCTGCGCGTGCTGCTGGTGATACTCATCCTGCCGCCGCTCTACTGGCTGCTGGAGGGTGGCGGTGGAGCGGACGGGGCAGGCGACCCGCCGGTGAGCGGGCTGTGGCTGGTACTGACGCTGCCATTGCTGTTGCCTCTGGGCAGGCGCCTGCGCTTGCCGAATGCCGCGTTGCTGGGGCCATTGCTGGTGGCGATGGCGTTGTCATTGGCCGAGGTGGTGCGCTTTGCGCCCCCGATATGGGGGACGGATGTGATGCAGCTGGTGCTGGGCTGCGCCATCGGGGCACGTTTCAAGGGGCTGTCGCCCGCCAGACTGGCGGGGCTGATGGGGCAATCGGGGGTCGCGACACTGATCGCGCTTGCGGTACTGGGTGGCTTCGCCGAAGTGATCCATCAGGCAATGGGCGTGCCGCGCGATGTGGCCTTTCTGGCACTGGCACCGGGCGGTATCGGCGAGATGGCACTGCTGGCGGTGGCGCTGGATCTCGATCCCGTCTTCGTCGCCTTTCATCACCTTCTGCGCATGATCGTACTGATGCTGGCGCTACCGCTGATGGTGCGCCATTTCCGGAGGCGTGCGCCGGTACCTGACGGCGAGGCGTGCGATGAGAGGAAGGGGGAGTGAGGCGCTGCGACATCTCCTCTTGTGAGGGCGGCAACACGCTGTTATAGTGTGCGCCTTGATCACGCCAAGTGCTTGAAGTTCAAGCGATTGGCTCGGTAGTTCACCGATTGATCATGTCTGTGGTGGCCCTGTTGGTCCTCCCGCAATGCTAGGCTGCAAACCCCGCCAGGCCCGGAAGGGAGCAACGGTAGTGGCTGACGCGTGTGCCGGGATGTGGCTGATGGGGCCGCCTCCATTTCAGGGCAGCAAAGATCCGCATGCCTGAAATGCCACGTCTACGTGTTCCCCCCGCAAGTCCCCTGATCGACTCCTTCGTATGTTGCCATGCCCTGTCGGGCGTCTTGTCGTGTCCGTCTTGTGCCTTTGGCTTCCCTGTTCGGCGCTTATGTTCAATATCCGCGTCCAGCACCCGCGTTCGGCGCTTATGTTCAACACTCGCGTTCGGCATCTATGACCAACACCCGTGTGCGATCCTCATGCTTGATCATCATGTTCGACTGTCATGTTCCGCCGTCGGGCCCGTCATGCGGGCCTGGAGACAGCAATCCCGTTGCACAAGTGGTTACGTGCTTTGAAGCCACTCGGCAAGTCGCTAGAATGAGCGCATTCTCAGCGAGGCCGCGTCATCGGTCTCCGTCTGTCGACTGTCGGTGGTGACGCTTATCCGGGTCGTGCAGGCTTTCCGCTCATGTTTCAGATCACCCAAGGAATGCCTCGCTCAATGAGCTATCAGGTATTGGCGCGCAAGTGGCGCCCGCGCAATTTTCACGAACTGATCGGTCAGGAGCATGTCAGCCGTGCGCTGGTCAATGCCCTCGATCAGGGGCGCCTGCACCATGCCTATCTGTTCACCGGGACTCGCGGTGTCGGCAAGACGACGCTGGCGCGCATTCTCGCCAAGTGTCTGAACTGCGAGGAGGGTGTCAGCTCCAGACCCTGCGGCGTGTGTGGCACCTGTCGCGAGATCGACGAGGGGCGCTTCGTCGACCTGATCGAAGTCGACGCCGCCTCGCGGACCAAGGTCGAGGACACGCGTGAGCTTTTGGACAACGTCCAGTACGCCCCGACCCAGGGACGCTACAAGGTGTACCTCATCGATGAGGTGCACATGCTGTCGACCCATAGTTTCAATGCGCTGCTCAAGACGCTGGAAGAGCCGCCGCCCCACGTGAAATTCCTGCTCGCGACCACCGACCCGCAGAAGCTGCCGGTCACCATCCTGTCGCGCTGTCTGCAGTTCACGCTCAAGAACATGCCGCCGGTCCGCGTGGTCGAGCACCTCACCGACATTCTCGGGCGTGAGGAAGTCAGCTTCGAGGAAGACGCGCTGTGGTTGCTCGGCAAGGCCGCCGATGGCTCGATGCGTGACGCCATGAGTCTGACCGACCAGGCGATCGCCTTCGGCCATGGACAGGTGCGGCGCGAAGATGTCGCCGCCATGCTGGGCACCCTGGATCACCGTCATGTGCTGGCGCTGCTGGAATGTCTGGCGGATTTGAACGCCGCGAGTCTGCTGGCGGAGGTCGCGACGCTGGCCGAGCAGGGCCCGGATTACGGCGGTGTGCTGGATGACATGGCCTCCGTCTTCCATCGCCTGGCGATCGCCCAGATGGTGCCGAGCGCGCTGGACAACGGCCATGGTGACCGTGATGCACTGCTGGCGCTGGCCAGCCGCTTCACTGGCGAAGACGTGCAGCTCTATTACCAGATCGCCCTGCAGGGGCGCGCCGACATGGCCAATGCGCCGGATGCCCGCACCGCGCTGGAGATGACGTTGCTGCGCATGCTGGCCTTCCGCCCGCAGGGCGTGCCGCGTCCGGCGCAGACGCCGCTGCCGATGACCGGCCAGCCGGAGGGCGCCGCTCAAGCCCCGGCACCACAGGCGTCCGCGCCGCAGGCTCCGGCTCAACAGGCTCCTGTTCAACAAGCTCCGGCTCAGCAGACTCCTGTTCAAGAAGCACCGGTACAGCAGGCCCCGGCTGCCTCTGTGGCTCCCGCCGCGGCGCAGTCTGCCGCACCGGTGACTGAAGCACGGCCGCCGATGGCCGATGAGCCGCCCCCCTGGGCGACGGAGGACGTTCCCCATGACGCCCGGGATGCCGGCTTTCGCGACCTGACACAAGATGAGCCCCAGACATCGGCCGCGACAGGGTCAGCGCCGGCTGCCGAGCCAGCCCCGGCGATGTCTGCCACGGGTGCGCAAGCGTCGGAGCCGGTGGCTGCGCCCGCACTGGCAGCCGCTGCGCCCAGCTCGGCGATGTCACGCCTGAGCGCCGCCTTTGGTTCGGCGCAACCGGAACCGGAACCGGAACCGGAGCCGAAACCGGAGCCGAAACCGGAGCCGGAACTGGAACCCGCTGAAGCATCAGTACCGGAGCCTGCTGAAACAGCAGCGCCGACGTCTGCTGAATTGTCAGCGCCAGCACAACCAGAGCCTGCTGCGCCGGTCGTGTCTGAGCCGGTCATGCCCAAGCCTGTCGAGGCAGCGGAACCGATGCCGGCAGCGGCTCCCGCGCCGGTTCAGGCATCAGCGCCTGCGCCATCCGATGCGCCGAGTGGTGATGGCCGCTTGAATCACGCGGCGTGGCTGGAGCTATTCCCGGCGCTGGGGCTTGGCGGCATCACACGCAACATCGGTGCGCACTGTCTGGTCGAGCACGATGATGGCACGCACCTCAAGCTGAGGCTGGACCCTGCCCAGTCCGCGATGATGGCGGATGTCCACCGGGAGCGCATTCACAAGGCGCTGGCAGGGCAGGGCGTGGTGCGGGAACTCGAGATCAATGTCGGCCCGCTGCCGGAGGGTCTCGAGACACCTCACAGCCGACGCATTCGACTGCTGGGTGAGCGTCAGCTGCGGGCGGTTGAAGCCTTGCGTGCTGACCCGCATATCCAGTCATTGGAGCAGCAATTGGGCGCGCGCTTGATCGAGGAAAGCGTCAACTCCTTCGAGCCGGACAATTTCTGATCGAGCGTCATCGGTCACCGCGACCGGTGACGCTCCCGGATTCCGGGGGGACGTGCTTGCGGGCATGTGCCCCCACGCCAGCCATGCCAGATGGCGCGGCTGGCAGACAGCATTTATCGTTAGTTCATGTACAACACGTCATTGATGAGGTGAGCCATGTTTGGTGGAAAAGGCGGTATGGGCAACATCATGAAGCAGGCGCAGGAAATGCAGGAGCGCATGCAGAAGGTCCAGGAAGAAGCGGCCAAGGCCGAAGTCCAGGGAGAAGCCGGTGCCGGCATGGTCAAGATCACCATGAACGGGCGCCATGACGTCTCGCGCGTCGAGGTCGACTCGAGCCTGATGGAAGAGGACAAGGAACTGCTGGAAGACCTGCTGGCCGCTGCCGTCAACGACGCGGTGCGCAAGGTCGAGGTCAATTCCAAGAAGCAGATGGAAGAGGCGACTGCGGGTCTCAACCTTCCGGCCGGCTTCAAGATGCCGTTCTGATGGGATTCTCGCCGCTGGTCGATCAGCTGCTGGATGCTCTGCGCGTGCTGCCGGGCGTCGGTCCGCGTACCGCACAGCGCATGGCGCTGCATCTGCTGGAGCGTGATCGCATGGGGGCCGACCGGCTGGTCGGTGTACTCGGCGAGGCGCTGGAGCGTGTCGGCTATTGCGCGCGCTGCCGGACGCTGACGGAAGAAGAGATCTGTCAGCTGTGCCTGAGTCCTCGGCGTGATGAGCGAGTGCTGTGCGTGGTGGAGTCCCCCGCGGACCAGCTTGCCATCGAAGGGGCGGGTGGCTACGTGGGACGTTACTTCGTGCTGCATGGCCACCTGTCACCGCTGGACGGCATCGGGCCTGAGGACATCGGCCTGGATGCGCTGGAAACCCGTGTGCGCGAGAGTCAGATCGAAGAGCTGGTGCTGGCCACCAACCCGACGGTCGAGGGTGAAGCCACCGCGCACTACATCGCCGAGCAGCTTCGCGATGTGGCGCATGGCGGGCAGCCTCTCAAGCTGACACGGCTGGCCTATGGCGTGCCGATGGGTGGCGAGCTGGAATACGTCGATGGTGGTACGCTGAGTCGTGCCTTCAGCGGCCGATTGCCCTTTACCCTCGGCGAGATCTGAACGTGTCGGGTTCGCCCGATCGCGTTTCGCCAGCGGCATGTCCTTGACGCAAAGCGTCCGAAAGGCAACAACAGCAGCACGTCTGCGGGCGTGGTGGTCAGGAACCACCACGCCCGCCGTCGTTTCCGCCCGGTGTCTGGCGAGTGCCCGTCACCCTTCATTTATCGCTTGCCCGGGCAAGCCAGTCACCATGAGATATTCTTGCAGATGAGTGATCAATCCGCCGCCACCGCACTGCTGTCAGAGCTAGACTTCGACGCCATCTGGGTCGAGACCCCCGAAGCGCTGGCCGCTGCCTGTGCCGAACTTGAGGGCGCCGACTGGTTGGCGCTGGATACCGAGTTCATCCGTGAGTCCACCTTCTTCCCGATTCCGGCACTGGTGCAGCTGATGGCGGCCCGCGATGGTGAGCTGCCCGGTGCGGATGGCAAGACGCCGCGCATCTTCCTGATCGACCCCACGGTGGTGCCGGCCAGTGACGCGCTCAAGCGTCTGCTGGGTCCTGAGGGGCCGCTCAAGCTGCTGCATGCCTGCGGCGAGGACATGGAAGTCTTCCTGCGCTGGGCGGGCGTGGCGCCGGCACCGCTGATCGATACCCAGATCGCCGAAGGGCTCACGGGTGGCGAGGCCTCCATGGGCTATCAGCGTCTGGTCGAACGTGTGGCCGGCATCACGGTGCCCAAGGAAGAGACGCGCTCCAACTGGCTCAAGCGTCCGCTGAGTCAGGCGCAGTGTGACTATGCCGCTCTGGACGTGCTGTTCCTGCCGCAGGTCTGGGCACAGCAGCGTGAGGCCCTGAATCAGCTGGGTCGCATGGCCTGGCTGGAAGAGGACTGCAGTGCCCCGGGCAGCAGCGGGGGTGCCACGCCGGACCCGGAGTACTGGAAGCGCCATCGCAGCCTGTGGAAGCTCACGCCGCGTGGGCTGGCCGCCTGGCAGTCCCTGTGCGAGTGGCGTGAGGCCCAGATTCGTCTGCGTGACGTGCCGCGCTCGCGCCTGCTGGCGGATGCCCAGCTGTTCGCCATCTGCGAGCGTCTGCCGGTCAATCGTTTCGAGCTGGCCAAGGTCGAGGGGCTCCACCCGCCGCAGATCAAGCGCATCGGCGACAGCGTGCTGGAAATTCTCAAGGACGTGGCGATGATCGATGACAGCCAGTTGCCGCGCGTGCCGCCGTCGCCGTTGGCGCCGGAATGGAAGGCGCGCATGAAGCGCCTCAAGCGTGAGGTCAACGCGGTCGCCGAGGCCCAGGACCTCAAGCCGGAGATTCTCGGCAAGCGTCGCGACATGGAAGCGCTGGTGATCGCCGACTACGAAGGTGAGCCGCTGCCGTTGCCGGGTGGCTGGCGCGGCGCGCTGCTGGCCGAGCGCCTCGCCAAGGCGTTCCAGCCGGAATGAGTCAAGGATTGCCTCCGGCATGGCCGGGGGCGATGACGTAACCAATGTGAGACGCCGTGCGCTCGTGTCCCGTGCGCACGCTGATGCGCGCATGCGCTGCAAGATGACGTGATGGGTGGTCCCGATGACTGATGACAAGATGATCTGCGAGATCTACAAGAGCGCCCGTAAGGACGAGATGTATCTGTACGTCGAGAAGACGCGAGGTCTCAAGGATGTGCCGGAGTCCCTGCTGGAGATCTTCGGCAGGCCTGCGCCGTTGATGACGCTGTTGATCCGTGCCGACAAGCCGCTGGCGCGTGTGGCCAGTACCACGGTGCTGGAGAAGATCCGGGAGCAGGGCTTCTACCTGCAGATGCCGCCGGTCAAGGAAAATCTCCTCAAGGAGATTGGCGTGACGCCGCCGGAAACGCACTACTGACGACAGCCCGTCGTCAGACGAGACCGACTGGACCGACCCTGCTGCCCGGCAGGGCGAGGAGAGCAAGATGAGTGATGTTCCGCAACCTGACGGCGGAAAACGTGAGCGTTTCTGGGAGCGGCATGCGCTTTCGGAGCTGAACACGGCCGAGTGGGAGGCACTGTGTGATGGCTGTGGCCAATGCTGCCTGCTGAAATTCGAGGATGAAGACAGTGGTGACATCGCGGTACTGGATGTCGCCTGTCGCCTGCTGGATGTGCGCAAGGTCAGCTGCCGTGATTACCCCAATCGCGCCACACGCGTGCCGGGCTGCATCCCGCTGGATGTCGAGACGGTGGGCAAGCTGCGCTGGCTGCCGGAAACCTGTGGCTATCGCCGCCTGAATGAAGGCCGTGAGCTGCCAGAATGGCATCCGCTGCTGACCGGGGATGCCAGAAGCGTCAAGCGTGCCGGTGTCGCGGTGTCACGCTTCGCCGTCTCCGAGGCCTCGGTGCGCCAGCAGGATCTGGAAGACCATATCATTGCGATCATCGACCCGGAGAGCTGAGGCGCTGACGTTTTCGCGTCTCCCTGTCTGCCCGTCTTGATCGTGCAAGCGCAGCTCCTTGAGCTGCGCTTTTTCTTTGCCCGTTTTTCTTTGCCTGTTTTTCCTTGCCTCGTCTGAGGCAGGTGGGGCCTGGTGGTGTCTGCATCAGAGCCGTCGTCTGCATGGCAAGGCATGGGGCCGGCTGGCGCAATGGCTGGTTGTAAATAAATGAACGTTCATTTATTTTGTGTGGATTCTCATCCTGAGCAGATCCAGAGGCAGACAGGCCATGCGCCATCGTGATGAACACAAGCAGCAGGCGCTGCTGGAAGCCACTCTGCATGAGGTGGCCGAGCATGGTTTTGCCGTGACCTCCGTGGCACGCATCGCGCGTGCTGCCGGCATGTCCCCCGGAACGCTCTATCTTTACTATCGCGACAAGGACGACTTGCTGGAGGCCACCTTCAGCGAGGTCAGCCGCCGCATCATCGAGGTGGCGCTTGATGCCTTCGAGGCCGAACCGGACGCGCAGGTATCACGGGTCACATCGCCCGCGATGTCCCCCGCGGCCTGGCAGCTCAAGTCAGCGCTGTGTCGGGTGTGGCACGCCCTGGTGATGCTGGGGCGCCGCCAGCCCGCCTTGTTCCGGTTTCATGATCAGTTTCTTCACTCCTCGCATATGCGGGACGCCCTGAAGGTGGCCAACCAGGAGCGGGCCGCGCCCTTGCTGGAAGCCTTCGCGCAGGGCCAGCGGACCGGCATTCTGAAACAGATCGACATCGCTCTCATCGAGGTGTTCATGTTTCGTTCGATCTACAGCCTGCTGCAGGGCTCGGGCTGTCAGGTGCCGGCCATCAGTGATGCCTGCTTCGACCAGGCCTTCGAGATGGCCTGGGACGCGATAGCGCTTCGTCATCCAGCGCCGTGAGCCATGGCCGTACGCATTGCCGGACAGATGACAGATCTTCGTTTTGTGCTTTTCCATTCCAATGACTCAAGGGCCTGCTGATGAAACTTCGACCTGGTGCCAAGCCACACCTGCGTACTCCCGCCGCCTGGCGCGGAGGCCTTGCTCTGCAGCTGTTTGCCGGTCTGCTGCTGGCCCTCGGGCTTTCGGCCTGCAGCGAGGCCGAGGCGCCGCTGAAGAAGCAGAAGGTGCATCCGGTCAAGTTGCTGTCATTGTCGGATGAGGGGGGCGGTGTCATACAGCGCTATCCCGGCGTGGTCGAGGCCTCCGAGCGTTCCAATCTCTCGTTCCGGATCGGCGGTGAGCTGCGTGAGCTCAACGTGCAGGCCGGCCAGGAGGTCACGCAGGGTGAGCTGATCGCGCAGCTGGATGATCGTGATGCCCGCAGTCAGCTCAACAACGCCCGTTCCAGCTTCAATCTCGCCCAGGCGACCTACAAGCGCATGAAGTACTCGGTGGAGAAGGGCGCCATCAGCCGTGCACGCTTCGATGAGGCGCAGGCGGAATTCCAGTCGGCACAGGCCCAGTACTCCCAGGCGCAGGACCAGCTCAGCTATACCGAGCTGAAAGCCCCCTATGACGGGGTGATCGCCCGAGTGCCGGTGGACAACTATCAGGTGGTCACGGCGCAGGAAACCATCGCGGTGCTCCAGCAGCCCGGTCAGATCGACGTGACCTTCAATCTGCCGGAACGTCAGGTGCGCGCCATCGACCGTGAGCGTGCCATGGCCGGGCGTCAGGAGGATGCAGCGCTGGCCTGGGTACGCTTCGGGCGCGGTGAACAGCGCTATCCGGCGCGCTACAAGGAGCATGACACCAGCGCCAGTGAGGGCTCGCTGAGCTATCAGGTCACCCTGACCCTGCCGGAGCCTCAGGACATCACCGTGCTGTCCGGCATGAGCGCGACGGTCGAGCTGGACATGCAGCAGCTGACGGGGGCCACCGGGGGGCAATGGCGTGTGCCGGTGGAAGCGGTGGTGATGCGCGATGCCGACCCGCAGCAGGCCGTGGTGTGGCGTTATGTGGAAGACGGCTCTGCTGCCACCGAGACGTCTCCGGACGTCGAGGACAAGGACAAGGCAGGGCAGGGGACGGTGGAAGCCGTGCCCGTCGAGGTGCTTCAGGCCACGGGGGAGGGGCTGGTGATCACGGGGGAGTTGAATGCCGGTGATCGTCTGGTGACCGCGGGTGCCAGCCGCATGCAAGCCGGGGAGCCTGTGCGCCCCTGGGTCAAGGAAGCGGGGCTCTGATCCATGGTCGATTACTTCCTGAGACACAAGGTCATCAGCTGGATGGTCACGCTGTTGCTGTCGGTGGGCGGCGTGGTGTCATTCTTCAATCTTGGCCAGCTGGAGTTTCCCGAGTTCACCATCCGCAATGCGGTGGTGATCACCCAATATCCGGGCGCCACCCCCAAGCAGGTGGAGGAGGAGGTCACGCTGCCGCTGGAGAAGGCCATCCAGCAGATTCCCAATCTCAAGCGTGTCAGTTCGGTCAACAGCTCAGGCCTTTCGCAGATCACGCTGGAACTCGAGAGCAGCGTGCGCGCAGGCGAGATGCAGCAGTACTGGGATCTGTTGCGGCGCAAGATCAATGATGCCCAGTCGAGTCTGCCACCCGGCAGCTCCTCCTCGGTGGTCAATGATGACTTCGGGGACGTGTTCGGCCTGCTCTACAACCTGAGTGGCGAGGGCTACTCGGCGCATGATCTCGAGGATCAGGCCGATTTCCTGCAACGCGAACTGACGCTGGTGGAGGGCGTGAAGAAGGTCTCCATCGTCGGCGCGCGCAGCGAGCAGGTGATCGTGGCGCTGGACCGTGATCGCATGCAGGCGCTGAACATCTCGCCGGACCAGCTCTCCAATCTGCTCAATGCCCAGAACGTGGTCGGCAATGCCGGTCGTATCCGTCAGAACGGCCTGTCGCTGGAATTGCAGCCGGGCGGGGAGTTCCAGAGCGTGCAGGATCTGGAGCGTCTCGTGGTCGGTCGCCCCGGCAATGGCGGCCTGATCCGCCTCGGGGATATCGCCTCCGTCAGCCGCGAGTACACCGAATCGCCGTCACGTCTCTATCACACCGATGGCGAGACCGCTCTGTCGCTGGGGATCTCGTTTGCCTCCGGCGTCAATGTGGTGGAGGTCGGCGAGCGAGTCGACCAGCGTCTGGGGGAGCTTGAATCGCGCATGCCGTTGGGCATGGAGCTGACCACCGTCTATCACCAGCCGCAGGTGGTGGATGAGGCGGTCTCCGGCTTCCTGCTCAATCTGGCCGAGGCCGTCGGTATCGTGATCCTGGTGCTGCTGCTGTTCATGGGCGTCAAGAGCGGGGTGCTGATGGGGCTGGTGCTGCTGATCACCATCCTCGGCACCTTCGTGATGATGTCGATCCATGGCATCGAGCTGCAGAAGATCTCGCTGGGCGCGCTGATCATCGCGCTGGGCATGCTGGTGGACAACGCCATCGTGGTCACGGAAGGCATGCTGATCGGCCTCAAGCGTGGCAAGACCAAGCGTCAGGCTGCCTTCGAGGTGGTCAACCAGAATCGCCTGCCGCTGCTGGGGGCCACGGTGATCGCGATCACCGCCTTCGCGCCCATCGGTCTGTCGCCGGATGCGACCGGGGAATTCGTCGGCTCGCTGTTCTGGGTGCTGTGTTACTCGTTGCTGTTGAGCTGGATCACCGCCCTGACGCTGACCCCGTTCTTCTTCGACATGTTCTTCCGCGAAGCGCGTGAGACATCGGGCAACGACAAGGACGGCGCCGAGCATGAAGACCCTTACCGGGGCGTGATCTTCCGTGGCTTCCGTACCCTGCTGGGCTGGGCGATCCGTCTGCGCTGGCTGACCCTGGGCGGGGCGCTGGCACTGCTGGTCGTGGCCGTGATGAGCTTTGGCCAGATCAAGAATGCCTTCTTCCCGGATGCCTCGACACCGCTGTTCTTCGTCGATGTCTGGATGCCGGAAGGCACCGATGTGCTGGAGACCGAACGGCATGTCTCGCGTCTGGAGCAGCAGGTGCTGAAGATGGAGCGCGTCAACCATGTCACCAGCGTGACCGGGGGCGGTGCCCAGCGCTTCACCCTGACCTATTCGCCGGAAGACAGCTACGCGAGCTTCGGTCAGCTGATCGTCGAGACCGAGGACCGCGACAGCCGCGAAGCGCGCATGGAGGAGGTGATACGCCTGTTGCGCGCCGAGTATCCGCAGGTGGAATACAAGGTGCAGGCCTTGCAGGTCGGCCCGTCCGCCAAGGCCAGTCTCGAGGCGCGCCTCTACGGCGAGGACCCGGCGGTACTGCGCCAGCTGGCCGCCGAAGTGCGTGACGTCTTCGAGCAGGAGCCGCTGGCAGACAGTATTCGCCTGTCGTGGCGCAACCGCGTCAATCGCATCGAGCCCGAGTTCCTGGATGATCAGGCGCGGCGTGTCGGCGTGACGCGGGATGCATTGCATGAGGCATTGCTGATCAACAGTGATGGCGAGAGCGTCGGCGTCTATCGCGAGGGCTCCGAACTGATCCCGATCCTGCTGCGCGGTGAGGAGCGTCAGCGCTTTGATCTCGACACCCTGGCCAGTCTCAACGTCTGGAGCGACGAACAGGAAACCTATGTGCCGGCGGGAGCGGTGATGGGCCCGCTCAAGGCCGAACTGCGTGATCCCCTGATCAAGCGGCGCAATCGCGAGCGCATGCTGGCGGTCTATGCGGAGCCGATGCCACTGTCCGGCGAGACGGCCGCCAGTGTATTGAGTCGCATACGACCCAAGGTCGAGGCCATCGAGCTGCCGGAGGGATATCATCTGGAGTGGGGCGGTGAATACGAGACGTCCACCGATGCGCAGAAGGCGCTGTTCTCCTCGCTGCCGATGGGGCTGTTGGGGATGTTCGTGATCACGGTGCTGCTGTTCTCCAACCTGCGCCAGGCGCTGGCCATCTGGTCCATCGTGCCGCTGACGCTGATCGGTATCGTCAGCGGGTTGATCGTGTTCGGGGCGCCATTCACCTTCATGGCACTGCTGGGCACCCTGAGCCTGGTCGGCATGGTGCTCAAGAACGCCATCGTGCTGGTGGAGGAGATCAACGTGCAGCTGACCGAACAGGAGGACCGCTTCCAGGCGGTGATGCTGGCGGCGGTCAGCCGCGTGCGGCCGGTCTCGATGGCGGCGATCACGACCATGCTGGGCATGATTCCGCTGTTCTCGGATGCCTTCTTCTCGAGCATGGCGGTGGCGATCGTCTTCGGTCTGGGCGTCGCGACGCTGCTGACGCTGGTCGTGCTGCCGGTGGCCTACTGTGCACTGTTCCGTATTCCGGCAGGCAAGCACGAGGCGGCGTAGTCACGTCCCCCATGGCCATCCTCCCGGGAGGGTGCCATGCCGTGATGCCAACCACTGATGCCAAGCACTGATGCCAAGCACTGATGGCAAGCACTGATGGCAAGAGCTGAGGCATGCCGTGCGCCCGATGACAGCGCCTGTCGTCGGGCGCACTGCCGTTGGCGAGTCAGCGGTGTTCTCACGCGTCATCGCGATGCAGTCGATCCCGCATGGGGGCATCGCCAACAGCGCCTTTCCGTTACACTATGCGCCGCCAGTGGTGTGTTTAGGGTCCGCTGCTGGCCCGTCGTCATCAAAACCTGTCGAGTCGTGAGGTGTGCCTTGGTCGAACCCCTGAGTGCCTGGTGGGGGCAGCAGCTGGTGTTGTGCGGTTGGCGTTTCAGTGCGACACCCGAAGCGGTATGGACATCCGAGGAGGCGCGTGCGCGCCTCAAGGCGCTGGAAGTGCCGGATGCCGGCGAGCTGGGCTGGCGCTTGCTGGAAGCGTTCCCCAGTGACATGCCCGACTCGCTGCGTCAGCTGGAAGCGCTGGAGCTGCTGGCGTTGGCGCGGACGGCTGGCTGGCTGTCCGAGGCGCGCACGCGTGCCTGGCTGGTGCGACTGCTCATGGCCATCGCATCACGTTTCACCTCGCTGGATGACTGGCTCAAGGCGCTGGCGCATTCGCGCAGCGATGCTGGCTGGACACGCGGCGATGACGGCTTCTTCGAGGCCAGTCTCGCGCTGTCCCGGCTGGAGCAGGAAGAGGCGGGCGTCACCTGGCCGCGTCTGCTGGAGGCGCTGGAAGGCCGTCAGCCGGTACCCGCCACCGAGCTGTGGCCGCAGGGTGAGCGTGACCGGGTGTGGATGGCGCGCGCCATCTTTGCGCCCTGGGTCGGCGGGACGACACTGACGTCGACGGATGACGGCCTCTGCGAGGCGAGTGACAGCGGTTTCGATGCGCAGGGTCACTGGCCCGACGTGCAACGCTGGCTGCGTGATACCTGGGCGATCCGCACTCGTGACGAATTGATCCGTCTGCTGTTGTGGCTGGCCTCGCAAGGGCATCGCTATGGCTGGGACATCGACAGCGCGCGCATGCTGTCGGCCAGTCAGGATGAGCGTGACAAGTGGCTCGACGAGCTGGAGTCTGACGCCGCCTCCGAGGAAGCCGAGCGCAAGGCTCAGGGGCTCGCCGGCACCCCGGCACATGCGGCGGCCAGTGCGGAGCTGGCGGCCGCTGCGGGTCTCGAACAGGGCCCGTCGCCCGTGGCCTACGGGGAGCTGCTGCTCCAGTATCTGGATCGTGGTGAGCCACTGGAATTCGCCGCCTGGGACTGGCTGCGGCTGGTGGATCTGGCCTTTGCCGGTCTGTGTGCCGGCTGGTTGAGTCGTGAGGAGGGCGAGGACTTCGCCGCGCATGGTATCGACCTGCTGGTGCGTCGCTACGCGGATTGGCAGGGCGTGGCGCGCGCTTATCAACGCGGACGCAGCCTGTTCGAGGGGGCGGATCTCACCGGCTCCACCGACAGTGACTGGCGGCCATTGATGGCCTCACCGGTGACGCCGCTGCGCTGCGAGCTGCACGCGTTGCTGCCGGAGGCCATCCGGGATCGCTCACGCACCGCCATGCGTCAATGGCGCAGTGACAGCCGCCACTGGGTGCTGGCCATTGCCAGCATTCGAGAGCCGGACCTGCTCTATCGTCAGGGGCTGCCTGCGGATGTGGCGGACGCGCGGCGTGAAGAGGCGCGTCAGTACCTCAACGAGACGCTGGCCCTGGATACCCGCGATGGCGTGGCCGGCATGGCGCGTTTCTGGCTGCCGGCGCAGGCCCATCACCTCAATCAGCTGGCGGCCGATGCCGCACGGGGTGGGCTGCCTGATCCTCAGACGCCTTTCGGTCGCGCCGATAGCGCCGAGCTGGAACGGCGACAGCGGCTGGCAGTCTGTCATCGTCATCCTGCCAGCATCGTGATGGCGGAGAAGTACGCGTTCTATCTGCTGATGGTGCAGGACAGCCGCGATTTCGATGCCGGTGAGCTGGCGCAGTGTGCCGAGCGCCTGCGCAGCGCACTGTGCCGCTTCTATCCGGACGCCGTCCGGCTGCTGGAGGCCTGGGCGGTATGGGAATCCGCGGTCCCGGAACTTGAGGACCACCCGCTGGTCAACGAGATCCGCTGGCATCTCGAGGACCCCGGCAGCCTGTTCCACTGGCTCGACTGGCGCGCCAGTGACTGGCAGGAGCCCGGCGAGCGCCCCAGTCTGGATCGTTTCACGGCGCTGGCACTCAGTGGCCCGCTCAATTCGCCGTGCTGGGGCGAGCCGATGGTCGAGCATGGCCGGGGAGTCGAGGAACTGACCGGCTGGCTGGAAGGTCATTATGGTCTGGCCAACGCCGAGATGCTGATCGGATTCCTCGATTTCCTGCGTGATGCCGGGGATCGGGACGAATATCAGATCAATTACGGCCCCTATACCCTCAATCGTGCGCGTCTGGACAACGAGATCGATGTGCTCGAGAGCGGTGAACGCGGCGAGGATGAGCAGGTGCACCTCGATCGCCTGCGCCGTGTGCGTGACAACGAGGCCCGCTGCAATGAGCTGGACATGGCAGCCTGGGACATCGCGCAGCTGGTGGATCTGGCGATTGCCGGCCGTCAGCTGGGATGGCTGGATGCGGCCACCTTCACGGCCTATCTGGACAGCGCCCATGCGATGGCGCGAGCACACTACGGCAGCTGGAAGGAATATGCGCGCGGGCTGTTCGCCGGCTATGCCTTCTTCATGGGCGATACCGATCAGCGTGACAGCTTCCTGCGCGGCTTCCGTGATGTATTGATCCAGTGGCTGACGGCGGCGCCGCCATTGGCCGGACCCTGGGCCAGTCTGGATTTCCCGGGCGCGCGTCCGGGGCATTGGCCGGCGCTGCATCTGGATACCCTGAGCGGTGATGCTCGTCTGCTGCATTGAGTATTTTCTGATGCTTTAGTCTATCTTGTGAGGCGATGGCATACGGATTGCGGCAATATGCACTACCCTGCTGCGAACGGCATTCAATTGCGTCACAGGTCTCAGGGCATGCCGTTGATCCTGTTGATTCACGTTTCAGGCATGCAGGCATCTCGTGATGACGGGATTCCTGCCGGCTTTCTGTCTTGTCATGCATCACCTGTTATCGCCGTCCGCAAGTGCTGATCACGTTTTGTCTCATGGCACCGGGCCCACGACGAGGAATGTTGGATGCGTCACACGTTATTGTGTTGTCTTTTACTGTTGCCGCTAGGTGTGGCGGGGTGTGCCAGCCATTCACAGCCTCCGAGTGACATGGCCTATTACGATGTCGATCTGCCGGAATTGCCCAAGCTCAAGCGTTACCGTCAGCAGGCCGGCCAACCGCAGGGCCCGGCAGAGCCGCAGCTGGCATCGGGTCCCAGTATCCGGGAAGTGTTGCTGGAAGAGCATGATCGCTGGGCGGGAACGCCCTATCGCCTGGGCGGCACCAACTCACGGGGCATCGATTGTTCCGCGCTGATGCAGCATGTGTTCAGTGACGGTTTCGGGATCGAACTGCCACGTACCACCCGTGATCAGGTCAAGCGGGGCAAGCGTATCGACAAGTCGCAGTTGAAGCCGGGGGATCTGGTGTTCTTCCGCCCGTCACGTCGTTACAACCATGTGGGCGTGTATGTGGGCAACGGCTATTTCCTGCATGCCTCCACGTCACGTGGCGTGAAGCTGTCGCGGCTGGACAATGTCTACTGGTCGCAGCACTACTGGCAGTCGCGGCGGCCCATGCCCCACGAGGCCATGCAGATGAAACTGGCCATGCGCAGTCAATGATGACACTCGCATGATGGACAACACCCGGCCCTGGCCGGGTGTTGTCGTTTTCGGCCCGCGAATTCTCGAGCCCCGCCATGTCCGGCAGCCCGCCTCATGGGCTTTCGCGTACCACGGAATGTTCGATCACGAAGTCGACGAAGGCCTGTTCGGCCCGCGACAGCCCGCGCTCACGTCGCCAGGCCAGCGACAGGTCCAGCCAGGCGGGTTCACTGAAGGAAATGGCGGTGAGGTTGTTTTCCTCACGGTCATCCTCCACCACGCGCTTGAGGAAGGTGGTGATACCGAAGCCGCGTGACACGATCGCCTTGTTGAGCGCGATCAGGTTGGATTCGAAGGCGATACTGGGAATCAGACCGTGCTGGCTTGCCAGACGTTCGATGAAATCGCGATGGAAATAACCGCGCTTGAAGACGACCAGCTCTTCAGCGAAGAACGCTTCGAGGCTGATGTGCTCCCGTGTCGCCAGTGGGTGGTCGTTGGGCAGGCAGACCACCATCTCTTCGCGCAGGAAGTGCTGGCTGACCAGCCCGCTGGTGGCGCTGCCGGGGTGTTCCTCGACGATGACGCCCAGATCCAGCTCGCCATTGTCGATCATCTTGCGAAGACTCAGGGTGCCGCCCTCGATCACGCTCAAGGTGATATCAGGGTGGCGCGCCTTGAAGGCCATCAACAGGGGCGGGAAATAGTAGGACCCCAGCATCGAGGACACGCCGATGCGTACCTCACCTTTGACCAGGCCATCCAGTTCGGCCATGGCCAGGGCCGCTCGCTGCGCCTGTTGCAGCAGAGAGCGTGCATGCACGAGCAATGTCTCACCGGCGGGTGTCAGACTCACGCCCTTGGTGCCACGTATCAGCAGCGGCTGGCCCAGCCGGGACTCCAGGTTGGCGATCGACTGACTGACGGCCGACTGGGCCAGTTGCAGCGCCATGGCGGCGGCGGTGAAGCTGCCGCGCTCCGTGACACTCACGAAGATCTCCAGTGCCCGCAGATCGAAGGGCAGTTTCATGTCGCGCTCTTCATGTCTGACGTCATCCTCATCCGTCTCCCTTGTCCCCGACCCTGACCGGCGTCCCTTGCGGCCATCACGCCGTCCAGTCCCCCGGACGTCATTCACCATGCGCAGGCGGTCTGACGGCGTGAGGCCTGCAGGCCGGTGGGTCAGGCTCATGGGTATCACTTTTGCTGATGGCTGGCATCATGTCGAGCTATTTTACTGATGGTGTTCGAGGGCGCAGACTCACGCCATCCCCATGATTGACTGCAGGTACCTGATGGCTTCATCGCTGAGTGCGTCTTCCACCGCCCCATCCGACTCGGGGCATCACGATACTGCCGGGCAGCCAGTGCTGCCGTCCCCTCTCAAGGCGCATGGCCGTGATTGGCGACGCATGACCCAGGCGTTGTGTCTGGGCTCCTTCGTCGTCTTCATCAATCTCTATGTGGTGCAGCCGATGTTACCGCTGCTGGCGACCGACCTTGGCCTGAGCTCGCTGCAGGCGAGTCTGTCGTTGTCGGTGACCACCCTCACGCTGGCACTGGCGTTGCTGGTCTTCGGCCCGCTATCGGATGCGCTGGGACGGCGACGTCTGCTGCTCTGGACATTGGCCGGGGGGGTGGCCTGCTCGGGACTTGCCTTGCTGGCTGAAGGTTTCTGGTCGTTGTTGGCAGTACGTGCGTTGCAGGGCTTTCTGCTCGGGGGCTTGCCGGCGGTCGCGGTCGCCTACATGAGCGATGAGATGGAACAGCCGGCGTTGATGGCTGCGGTGGGGCTCTATATCAGTGCCAATTCGCTCGGCGGCATCAGTGGGCGGGTCGCTGGAGGATTCGTGGCCGAGCACTGGGGCTGGCAGATGAGTTTCGCGGTGATTGGCGGTATCAGCCTGTTGCTGCTGGCGGCGCTGTGGCAGTTGCTGCCGCGTCAGCGACGTTTCGTGGCACAGCCCTTCCATCCGGCCAGCATGCTGGCAGGGCTGGGGCGCCATCTGCGCAATCCGCGGCTGTGGCCGGTGTTTCTGCTCGGTGGACTCAACTTCTTCATCTTCGTGAATCTCTACAGCTACATGACCTTTCGCCTGAGCGCGGCCCCCTGGTCTCTGGGGAGCCAGTGGTTGGGATTGCTGTTTCTGACCTATCTGGCAGGCACCTTCGGTGCCTCGCAGTCCGGCCGGTTGGCACAGCGTCTGGCCGCCGGGCGTGGGCAGTCACTCGTGCAGGGAGCGCAGCGACAGGAGGAGCAGGATGGTGCGCAACGCCGCGGCCAGGCACTGACCATGATGCTGGGCACCGCGCTCTTGATTCTCGGCACTCTGGTCACGCTGAGCCATTCGTTGATCGGCATGCTGGCCGGCCTGAGCCTGAATGCCTTCGGCTTCTTCCTGGCACATGCCACCGCGTCGGCCTGGGTCGGGCGCAATGCCGAAGGGGCGCGGGCCAGCGCCAGCGCGCTCTACCTGACGGCTTACTATCTCGGGGCGAGCCTGGGCGGCTTCTGGCTGGAGCCCTTCTGGCAGCAGGCAGGGTGGCCAGGGGTGGTGGTGGGTGGCGTCAGCGTTCTGCTTGTCACCCTGGGGTTGGCGATGCTGTGCTGGCGACGGGCCACGCCGCAGCATTGATATCCACCGTGAGATTCTTGCCTGACACGCAAACGGCTCGCCATCTGGCGAGCCGTTTGCGTGTCAGTGGCAGGCGAGGCGACTCGACGGTGAGACTCAGTGCGCCGGGGCGTCATCTCCCCAGATTTCCTCAAGACGGTCATCACGGCCACACCCCGCGCGATAGAAGCGATAGCGCACCGGGTTCTTCTGGTAGAAGTCCTGGTGATATTGCTCGGCGGCATACCAGGGGCCCGCTGCCTCGATCTCGGTGGCGATGCCTTCGGGGAATCTGTCCTTCAAGTCGTCGAGGCTCGCCTGGGCGGCGTCTTGCTGTGCTTCATCCACCGGATAGATGCCACTGCGGTATTGGGTGCCGGCATCGCAGAACTGACGATCCACCGCGACCGGGTCGATGTTGTGCCAGAAGACCTCCAGCAGGGTGTCATAGCTGACCTTTTCAGGGTCATAGACCACCTTGACCGCCTCCGTATGGCCCGTCCTGCCGGCCGAGACCTGCTTATAGGTGGGATTGTCCGTCTCGCCTGCCGTGTAGCCGGACGTCGTCGAGATCACGCCGTCAAGCTTGTCGAAGGGGCCTTCCATGCACCAGAAGCAGCCACCGGCGAAGATGGCGACCTCCTGGCCTTGAGTGACACCCTCGGCGACGCCTCTGGGCGCCTGTTCCGGGTCAAAGGCATTGGCGTGGCCGGCAATCAGCAGACCGCCAAGTAGGCTGGCAAGCGGTGTGAGACGTTTGAGCGCAGAGGAGGGGAATCGCGTGTATCGGGTCATGGTGTCTCCGGGAAAGGCGTCGTTCCTTCGAGGTGAGAACACGGAAATCTCCATGTCTCGATGGGCCGCGAGGTGGCTTGCCTTGCCATTCCCTCACTGCCTGTATCAGGGAACTACGCGAATCAACGCGGGATGGATGCGAAGATGTCGAATGAAACGGTACTGTTACCGTGATCATGATGAGGTCGTTCGCGTCATCATGACCTGATGAGTGCATCCAGTCAGCAACGCGTCTCGTAAGGACACGGTACATCCCAATGACATGCCCATGACGGCAGGAATCGAAAAGGAAATCGCCAGTGAATAAACGCAAGTTACTGCTTCTGGGCGCCATCGTCGCTGCCATCGTGGTCTTCTTTGCCAGTGGGGCACAGGACTACTTCACTCTGCAGAGCCTCAAGGCCAGTCAGTCGGAATTTCAGGCACTCTTCGAGGAATCGCCGTTCAAGGTCGCGGGTACCTTCTTCGTCGTCTACGTGGCAATGGCGGCACTCTCGCTGCCGGGTGCGGCATTGCTCACCCTGCTGGGCGGCGCTCTGTTCGGGTTTGGCTGGGGTCTGTTGTTGATCTCCTTCGCCAGTACCATCGGTGCCACCCTGGCCTTCCTCATCTCCCGCACGCTGTTGCGCGAAAGCATCGAAAAGCGCTTCCGTCGTCAGCTGGAATCCCTGAATCGCGGGGTCGAGCGTGAAGGCGGCTTCTATCTGTTCACGCTGCGTCTGGTGCCGGTCTTCCCGTTCTTCATCGTCAATCTGGTGATGGGCCTGACCCGCATGCGTGTGGTCACCTTCTATGTGGCAAGCCAGCTGGGCATGCTCGCCGGTACCGCCATCTACGTGAATGCCGGTCGTGAGCTGGGTCAGCTGGAGTCGCTGTCCGGCATCCTCTCGCCGGGGCTGATCGCCTCCTTCATCGCGCTGGGCCTCTTCCCGCTGATCGCCAAGAAGATCGTCGGCGTGCTGCGCAAGCGCAAGCAGCAGGCGGCCTTCGACAAGCCGAAGACCTTTGACTACGACATGGTCGTCATCGGTGCAGGCTCCGCCGGGCTGGTGACCAGCTATATCGCCTCTGCCGTCAATGCGCGTGTCGCGCTGATCGAGCGCCACAAGATGGGCGGTGACTGCCTCAACACCGGCTGCGTGCCCTCCAAGGCGCTGATTCGTGCCGGGCGTGCGGCTCATGAGATTCGTCAGTCCCAGCGCTTCGGGATCACCGCCAATGAGCCGGAAATCGACTTCGCCAAGGTGATGGGGCATGTGCAGGACGTGGTCGAGAGTGTCGAACCGCATGACAGTATCGAGCGTTACGAGAGTCTGGGCGTGGAAGTCCACACCGGCAACGCCAGACTCAGGACGCCCTGGGAAGTGGAAGTCGATGGTCGCGTGCTGACCACGCGCAACGTGGTGATCGCCACCGGTGCCCGCCCGCGTGTTCCTGCGATCCCCGGTATCGAGCTGATCACGCCGCTGACCTCTGACAATCTGTGGGATCTCAGGGTGCAGCCCAAGCGTCTGGTGGTGCTGGGCTCCGGCCCGATCGGCATGGAACTGGGGCAAAGCTTCGCGCGCCTGGGCAGTCACGTCACCATCATCGAGGGTGCCCCGCGGGTGATGCCGCGTGAAGACGAGGAAGTCAGCGCGCTGATGCACGAGCAGCTGGCCGGTGAGGGCGTCGATCTGCGCATCAATTCCACCGCCACGCGCATCGAGGTGCTCAAGGACAAGGACAGTCAGCCGATGCGCCATCTGGTCGTGAGTTCTCCCGACGGCGAGGAGAGCTGGATCGAGTTCGATGAGCTGCTGGTGGCCATTGGGCGCGAAGCCAACGTCGAAGGCTTCGGTCTGGAAGAGCTGGGCATCGCGGTCTCCGAGCGCGGCACCATCGATGTCTCCGAGTCGCTGCAGACGCTGCAGCCGAACATCTGGGCGTGTGGCGATGTCGCTGGCCCCTACCAGTTCACCCATGCGGCAGGTCATCAGGCATGGCACGCCGCGGTCAATGCACTGTTCGGCGGCCTGAAGACCTTCAAGGTCGATTACCGCATCATGCCGATGGTCACCTACACCGAGCCGGAAGTGGCGCGGGTCGGCCTCAACGAGACCGAAGCCAAGGCGCAGGGCTATGACTATGAAGTGACCCATTACGAGATGGGCGAGAGTGACCGTGCCCTGGCCGAGCGTGCGACGGAAGGCTTCGTCAAGGTGCTCACCGAGAAGGGACGCGATCGTATCCTGGGCGTGACACTGGTCGGTGCCTATGCGGGGGAATGGCTGGCGGAGTTCACCATGGCGATGAAGCATGGCATCGGTCTCAACAAGATCCTGTCCACCATCCATCCGTATCCGACACTGTCCGAGGCCAACAAGGCGGCAGCAGGCATGTGGAAGAACGCCCACAAGCCGGAAGGCGTGCTCAAGGTGCTGGATCGTTACTTCACCTGGCGCCGCAATGGACGCTTCGAGCCGACCAAGACACGCCAGGCGGATGACGCCACCCCTCCCGTGACGGTCGACAAGCACTGATCCTTTCCCATGCCGCGAACCTGCTCGTTCAGGGTCGCGGCATCTTGCTATCAGGAGAAACCTCCATGGCTACGACATGTCTGCCGGGGCGACGTCGCGCACTGGCATTGATGGGTGGGTCACTGGTGTTGATGGCCGGCATGAGTGCCATGCCCTGGGCCACGTCACTGGCGTACGCCGCCGATGCCGCCAAGGGGCGGGCAGTGCCGATGCTGGCTGCACTGGAGTGGAACGTGATCGCCGACAAGGCACGCGGTCAGCGCATCGACTTCCACGCCTGGGGCGGGAGTGAAGCCACCAACGCCTCTCTGCGCGCCCAGGCAGAGATCGCGGCACGTGAGCACGGTATCGAGGTGCGTCACGTCAAGATTGCCGATACCGCCGAGAGCGTCTCGACCTTGCTGGCCGAGAAGGCGGCGGGGCGCAGTGATGGCAGTATCGATGTCATCTGGATCAACGGCGAGAACTTCCGCGCGCTCAAGCAGGCCGAGCTGGTGTGGGGACCCTTCGTCGAACGCCTGCCCAACAGCGAGTATCTGCTCGAGGAGATCGGTGCGCGTGACTTCGGGCTCGCCACCGAGGGAATGGAGGCGCCATGGGGGCGTGCCCAGCTGATCTTCATGTACGACAGTGCCTTGCTGGAATCGCCGCCACGTTCGATGCGGGCGCTGCTGGACGTGGCGAAGGCCAACCCCGGGCGCGTGACCTACCCGCAGCCACCGAGCTTTCATGGCACCACCTTTCTCAAGCAGGCGTTGCTTGAGTTGATGCCAGGCGAGCAGCGTGAGCTGCTGGCTGCGCCGGTGGCGAGTGATGCTCTGTTCGCTGAGGTGACCGCACCGCTGTGGGACTATCTCGATGCACTGCATCCGCTGATGTGGGCGCAGGGCGAGCGACAGCCAGCCGGCGCCGAGGAGCAGATGAAACTGCTGGCTCAGCGCAGTGTCTGGATCGCGCTGAGCTTCGTGCCCCAGGAAGTGGCCAATGCCCGTCAGGAAGGGCGGCTGCCACCGACCATTGAGCCGTATATCCATGACGGCGGCACTCTCGGCAATGTGCACTATCTGGCGATTCCGGCCAGTGCGCCTCACAAGGCGGCCGCATTGGTGTGGGTCAACCAGCTGATGTCCGCCGAGGCACAGGCTGCCAAGGCGGACCCCTCACGCTGGGGTGACGAGACGGTGCTGGACGTGACGCGCCTGCCGGCGACACAGCGCGCTGCCTTCGACGCCTTGCCGGAGCTTGCGGGTGGCATGTCGCCCGAAGCGCTGGGCACGCCGCTGAGCGAGCCGCATCCCAGTTGGACCGATGCACTGGAGGCCGAGTGGGCGCGACGCTATCGCAACTGACGCAATGGCTTGCCGAGCGCTGGCGCGCTGAGCGCCCGGCGGGGCGCCTGGCATTGACACCGGCTCGCCTGCTGCGCTGGGCGGTACTGCTGTTGTTGCTCGGCCCCACGGCGCTGGGGCTGGCAGGACTGGTCGCACCGGCCTTCGGGCTGTGGCCGGCGCTTGGCTTCGAGGAGGTCTCGGCGATCGCCTGGCAGCGCTGGTGGGCCTTGCCGGGACTGGCCGACGGACTGCGCCTGACCCTGGTCAGCGGGATCGGCGGCACGCTGCTGGCGGTACTGCTGACCATGGGCTGGCTGGCCGCGGCCGCCGGTACCCGTTTCGGCGAGCGCCTCGAACGTTTGCTGGCACCGGTGCTGGCGATGCCGCATCTGGCGCTGGCACTGGGGCTCTTGTGGCTGGCCGCTCCCAGCGGCGTGCTGATGCGACTGCTGCTGGCACCCTTCGAGGTGCTGGTCCCCCCGCAATACCCTCTGCCGGACGCGCATGGCATCACGCTGGCGCTGGGACTGGCACTCAAGGAAGCGCCGTTTCTGATGCTGATGGCCCAGACGGCGCTCTCGCGTCTGCCGGTCACCGCGCAACTGCAGGCGGGCCAGGCGCTCGGCTACAACATCCCCCAGCTGCGCTGGCGAATTCTGATGCCGCAGGTGATGCGGGCCATCGCCCTGCCCATCGGTGCCGTGCTGGCCTATTCGCTGGCGGTGGTGGATGTCGCTCAGGTACTGGGGCCGACACGTACGCCGACCCTGGCGGTGCGTCTGGTCGAACTGTGGCGTGACAGTGACCCGAGCTCACGTCTACCGGCCAGTGTCGGGGCACTTCTGCTGGCACTGCTGGTCATCGTGGTGATGGCGCTGGGTGCCGCTGTGGGACGTTATCTGTTGAATCGCCATCGTGACTGGGTGCTCGACAATCCTGCACCTCGGGCGGCAGCACGCCCGGGGCGCAAGGGGCAGCGCGGGCGCGTGATCCGCGTCCTGCTCGGCACGGTGACGGCAGTCTCGCTGCTGGCCTTTGCCGTGATCGCCGTTCAATCGCTGGCCAGAAGCTGGTTCTTCCCGTCACTGCTGCCGGCTCGCTGGGGGCTGGAAAGCTGGCAACAGGCGCTTTCAGGACTGGGTGGAGCCTTCAGCAACAGCCTGTGGCTCGCCGTGCTGGTCGCCACCCTGGCGGTGATGCTCAGTGTGGCGGTCTTCGAGCGTGAGCGTGAGGTGGGTCGCCTGCGAGGCTTCGTGGTGTGCCTCTACCTGCCGTTGCTGCTGCCTCAGGCAAGCTTCCTGTTCGGTTTCCAGGTCGGCTGGCTGAGCCTCGGCGCGGATCCGGGCTGGGTGGGGGTGGTGATCGGCCATCTGCTGTTCGCCTTGCCCTATGCCTGGCTGACGCTGGCCGGCCCCTGGGCCCGCTTCGACGTGCGCCTCGAGCAGGCAGCACGACTGCTGGGGCGCTCGCGGCTTGAGGTGCTGATCGGCATCCGGCTGCGCTTGATGCTCAGGCCTCTGGCCATCAGCTGGGCAGTGGCCTTCGCGGTCAGCATCGCGCAGTACGTGCCGACGGTGGTGCTGGGCGGTGGACGCGTCCCCACCCTGACCACCGAGACGCTGGCGCTGGCCACGGGGGCGGATCCTCGCCTGACGGCGGTCGCGGCCTGTCTGCAGGCCTGTCTGCCGCTGCTGATCTTCCTGCTGGCGAGAGCCGTGCCTGCCGGGCGCGCGCTGGCACCGATACGTGGCTGATGCCTGACACCTTCCCCATTCAATCATTCTGGAGTCGATGAAGCATGCTGGACAAGTGGACCTCACGCTGGGTACAGCCACCCCTGAAGCGCCTGGCACGTAGCGCAGCGGAACGCGGTCTGCATCCTGACCAACTGACGCTGGCTGGCTTCGTCATCGGCATGCTGGCATTGCCGCTGCTGGCCTATGGGCAATTCGGACTGGCACTGATCGCGATCCTGATCAATCGGGTGGTGGATGGGCTGGATGGTGCCCTGGCGCGTCATGCGGGCTTGAGCTCGGACGCCGGCGGCTTTCTGGATATCTGTCTTGATTTCCTGTTCTACGCCGCCGTGGTGGTGGGCTTTGCACTGGCAGACCCGACCACCAATGCCATGCCGGCCGTGGCGTTGCTGTTCGCCTTCGTGGGCACGGGATCCAGCTTTCTGGCCTTTGCCATCATGGCGGCCAAGCACCAGCTGGAGCGCCCCAACTTCACCCGCAAGGCCTTCTATTATCTGGATGGCCTGACAGAAGGCACCGAGACGATCGGCTTCTTCGTGCTGGCCTGTCTGATGCCGCACCATTTCGCATGGCTGGCGTGGATCTTCGCGGCGGCATGCATCCTGACCACGCTGACGCGCGTATGGGGAGGGTATGTCACCTTGCGGGCCCAGGACCGCAGCGAGCAGCACGGCACCGACCCGGACTGATGCGTGCCAAGCGCGGTACCTGGCCCTGCAGGTGACTCGTCCCGTCATCTTTTTTCATCGCGTTGTTCAAGCGCTCCGGAGTCTTGCCAATGAAAACCACTTCCCGTCAGTTGTCTTGCTTCCTCCCCATGCTCGCGGCAGTCGCCTCCAGTGGCCTGCTGGCGGCGGCGATGCCCTCCGCGGCGCTGGCGGCTGACCAGACCTTCACGCCGGCCGAGATTCTCGCCTGGGGCGAGAAGACCTTCGAAGGCCAGACCGTGTATCGCGTGGTGGAGCGCGAAGGCCGGCCCGCTCTCGAGGCGCGTGCTCAGGGGCAGGCCTCCGCACGCTATCTTGAGGAAGATATCTCGCTCGAGGAGACGCCCTATCTGAAGTGGTGCTGGCAGGTGGACAGCATCTATCCGGGCGTAAACGAGAAGACCAAGGGAGGGGATGACTACCCGGCGCGCCTCTATGTGGTCAACAAGACCGGCATCCTGCCGTGGCAGGTAGAGGCCATCAATTACGTCTGGTCCAGCAGTGAAGCGAAGGACAGTCATTGGGACAATGCCTTCACTGACCGCGCCGTGCTGCTGGCGGTGGAGTCCGGTGACCAGAAGGTGGGGCAGTGGGTCGCCGAGGTACGCGACCTGCGTGCCGACTACTCGGCGCTGTTCGGTAGCACGCCAGACGAGATAGCCGGGCTTGCGTTGATGGCTGACGGTGACAATGCCGGAGGCGACGCCACGGCGCTGTTCCGTGGGCTGAGCCTTTCCAGTGATGCCACGCCGCCCAGCTGCGGCGCCTGATCTGCAGAGCGAGCCTTCGGGAAGCCTCATCACAGACAGCATCATCAGAACCGGGCTTCAGAACCGGGCCTCAGAACTGGGCCTCAAAACCAGGTTTCAGACATGAAAAAGCCCCGCGACCGAGAATTCGGTGGCGGGGCTTCAGGTTCAGGCGTCACACATTCTCGTGTGAAGCACTCATCAGGCGACAGAACCACCCGATGAGGGAAGGGGCGGAGCTTAGTGCTCCACGCCACCTTCACCGTGAACGTGGCCGTGTTCCAGCTCTTCGGCGGACGCTTCGCGCACGTTGGTGATCTCGACGTCGAAGTTCAGGGTCTCACCGGCCAGCGGGTGGTTGCCATCGACAGTGACGGTGTCGCCTTCGACCTTGGTGACGGTGACCATCAGCGGGCCACCCTGGGTCTGTGCCTGGAACTGCATGCCGGCTTCGATCTCTTCGACGCCCTGGAAGGCTTCACGCGGCACTTCCTGCACCAGCGCTTCCTGGACATCACCGTAACCTTCTTCCGGAGAGACAGCGACTTTCAGCTTGTCGCCGGAAGTCTTGCCATCGAGTTCCTTCTCGAGGCCCGGAACGATGTTGCCGGCACCGTGGATGTAGGCCAGCGGCTCACGGCCTTCGGAGCTATCCAGCACTTCACCTTCGTTGTTGGTGAGGGTGTAGTGGAAGGATACGACGGCATTCTGGGCGATTTGCATGTTGAGGGCCTTTCGATAGGTATATGAACGGTCAATGGTAACGTGACCCTGAGGTGGCTGTCAGGGGGCTACGAGGAAAAATCCCGCGTATCGCGTGGCTTGCAGCTTGTTGAACAGCCATCCTGCAGGGCATGTCATCCACGTCACCGTGTCTTGAAATACTAGGTGACGCCCTGAAGGAGACTTTTCAACCCGGTCCCCGAATTTTTTCTTGCCTGTTGCCCCGGGTGAGACTACACGCCTGCGCGAGCTTCCAGGGCGGGAAGGCGACGGGCATGGAGGAGAGAGGGGCTTGAGGAAAGATTGAGGGAAGAAGGAAAGGGGGAGGAACAGGAGAGAAGAAAGAGGAGAACACGAGAGAAGAAAGGGGGAGCTGGCCGCGCTTCGCTGTACGAGGCAGGGCAACTTCAGGCGCCAATCACGGTCTCATGACCAATGACCGACAATGGTTGGTGCTGTCCGCTTGCGAGGGCATCGGGGGGCCGTTACTCTGCCTGTTCAGACTGCGAATTCTGACGTGGGCCTTTCGTTACCGGCTCCGCTCGCAAGGTCTGCCCCGTGGCCGCTGGCGGGAAACGACAATCACATGTTCCATGCGACCCTATCTTTCAGGAGAGAATTTCGATGACCGTGACACTGATCTGGCTGGTGAGCTTCGCCGCGCTCTTCATGCTGTGCTTGAACCGTTGGGAGGGCTCGCTGGGTGCCACCGTCAAGCGCATCCTGCCGGATGCCCTGAGCATCGACAGCGGTGATCGCTATGTCTGGGGCGCAGCGCTTGCCGTGCTGGGCGCTACTTTCATCGTCAACCCCATTTCCATGCTGATGGCGCTGATCATGCTGGCACTGATCGCCTTCATCGGCGGCAAGCTGATCTGCTGGGGCATGAGCAAGGTCAAGATGCACTGATCTGCCTTTATCATCCCGGGAGGCTTCAGTCCGCGTGTGACGCGCTGATCCGTTGCCTCCCACGGACACACGAAGGCCGGGCATCTGCCCGGCCTTCGTGTGTCTGGCACGCCTGTTCTCACCGTCGGTCTCTGGTCTTCACAGCCAGGTGGAGAGCGTGATGGAGCCGAACTGATCGCTTTCCTGTTGGGTCTCGAATTCGTGCGTGCGCCAGACGTTGACGAAGGCGAGCTGCCAGCGCTGCCAGCTCAGGGCAAAGCCGAGCTGGACATCTCCTACCAGCGGGCGACGGTCCACCGAGTCACTGTCCTCAAAGCTGTTGCCGTCCAGCAGCATGTTGCGCGCCACGGCACGGCCTTCCAGATTGGCGAACAGATACCAGGCGAATTCACCATCCGGCTCGAAATACTGACGCCCACTCTGGGAGGGAGCGACGGTCGGGATGCCGTAGCTGCGTGACAGTCCCTGGCCGATGCGCACACCGCCCCCCACGCCAGCGTAGGTATACAGGTTGCCCAGCGCCATCGAGGCAGAGGGGCCGTACTCCATTTCCAGGCCCCCCAGGCTTGCCGGCAGCCACAGCTGGCTCTGCCAGCCGGCATTGACCACGGCTTCATTGTGAAGCTGATGGTCCCAGCCCTGCGGGTCATCACTGCCGGTGATCTCGTGGACTCCCTTCTGCGCCTTCTCGGCACCTGAGGCGGGACCGACGATGCCGAGATCCAGATTGAAGGTATCGACCCGTCGCCAATCCTCTCCCTCTTCACCGGCGAACAGCGAAAGGCCACCGAACAGATAGCCCGCATAGGGGCGGTCATCCTCGTTTGGTTGCTCGCGCGTGATGTCGTTGGGGGTATAGATCTGCTGTCCGAAGCGATAGGCCGTGGCATCCAGACGTGCAGCGCTGAAACCGGGCACCCAGTCCGCGAAGGCGCGAGACCAATGCTGATCCGGTGTCGCGAAGGTATAGCTCAGCGCAAACCCATTGGTGTAGTGGCCGTCATCGCCGGAGGCGAGAAGGTCATTCTCGACCTTGAGAGACAGCACGCCACCCTCGTCCTCGTCAGCCTCCACGATGGGGGCCAGCGCCACCGCGCCGAGCATGATCAGCGCCAGCCCCAGCCGTCGCGTGGAGAAGGCGGGAGCTATCTGCGGGACATGGCGGGTGACGATAGTCGCGCACGGACTCTCATTACCATAACGGCGGTGTCCGTGGGAGGAACTGGTCAAGGATGACGCGCTGCAAGGCGTCTGGCGGGCGCTCTGAGGAGAATCTGTAGGACGGGCAGTGACGGGACGCATCGCAACTCCTGGGACGAAAAGTTGTACACAGAGTCTAGTTAAGCTGCATGTGTATAACTTTGCACAAAAAATCACGATTTCATAGCCTGTTAATCAATAGATGACCAATGGATCACTCCGTACGGCGCGCCGCTCATGCGTGAGGAAGAGAAAGAGAGAGCAAGGGAAAGAGAAAGAGAGAGGAAAATATCGATACGCCAGCGTCAGGCGCGTGCGAGGGACCAGGCAAGCGCATGAATACCGGGAAGGCGAGGGCAGCAAGCAAAGTCGCAAAACGGCAGGAGCCTCTTGAGTGCAGAGAGGCCTGCAACAGAAGTCGTTCAGGGAGGGAAGACACTGAATGGCTGGCACCCGGCAAGGGCACCAGCCATCAAGAGGATCAATACGGGGCGACGCTCAGGTTGGCACCGTAGCCGACCAGGCGGACACGCTGGCCAACCGAGAAGGCGGTATCGGCCTTCTGGACGACGATGAGGCTGTCGCCAGCATCGCGACGCACCTCGATCTCGTAGGCGTCGATCTGGTCGACGTTGTCAGCGATAGACTTGCCCGCGACGCTACCGCCGATGGCACCGGCGGCGGTGGCGATCGCGCGGCCGGAACCGCCACCGATCTGGCTGCCGAGCAGGCCGCCGACGACCGCGCCACCCAGGCCGCCAAGCACGCCGCTGCCTTCATCCTGTGCCTGGATCTGCACCGGGCGCAGCGAGGTGATGGTGCCGTAGCTGACGGACTGTGCGCGCTTGGCCTGATCGCCGGTGTAGACGTTGCCGGAATAGATATCGCTGTTCGCGCAGCCACCCAGTGTCAGCAGGCCAATGGCGATCACTGGCAACCAGCGTGCCGAGCGTTTCGCGTCAGGACGTCGTTGTGAGTGGGTCGGGAAGCTCATGATGTATTTCCTCGCAGGAAGCGGTGCAACATTCGGTTGTGATGAGGTCATGGGGTGTGGAGGCCGATGACGACGGATGAGAGAAGCTGGCTGGCACGTCCGTTGGCCGCCACCGTGTCGTTGCGCTGTCGAGGGCCGAGGCAATGCCCTCGTGACAGTGCAAGAACACTGTTTCCTAACAGTATAGACCACGTCGCCATTCTCGGGTTCCCCTGCACGCCATCCCGGGCGGGAGCACCCGTGCCACTGTTGCGTCGCGCCCCATGCACCGAATTCTGGAACGACGAAGACACGCAAGCCCGCGTGAACGGGCTTGCGTGTCTTCGGATGGTGACCCTCGGTCAAGTCTCTGTCTCGCCGAGGGTTGTCTGCTGTCTGCAGGGAAGTGCTGGGATCAGAACTGGTCTTCCTCGGTAGAGCCGGTGAGGGCGGTGACGGAGGAGTTGCCACCCTGGATGACATTGGTCATGTCATCGAAGTAGCCGGTGCCGACTTCCTGCTGGTGTGCCACGAAGGTGTAGCCCTTCTCGGCTGCGGCAAATTCGGCTTCCTGTACCTTCTCGACGTAGTGCTTCATGCCTTCGCCCTGGGCGTAGTCGTAGGCGAGATCGAACATGTTGAACCACATGTTGTGGATGCCGGCCAGGGTGATGAACTGGTACTTGTAGCCCATGTCCGAGAGTTCCTGCTGGAACTTGGCGATGGTGGCGTCGTCGAGGTTCTTCTTCCAGTTGAAGGAAGGCGAGCAGTTGTAGGCCAGCAGCTGATCCGGGTATTCCTTCTTGATCGCTTCCGCGAAGCGGCGTGCTTCCTCGAGGTCCGGCTTGGCCGTCTCGCACCAGATCAGGTCGGCGTAGGGCGCGTAGGCCAGACCGCGTGCGATGGCCTGATCCAGGCCGGCATTGACGCGATAGAAGCCTTCGTCGGAGCGCTCGCCGGTCAGGAACGGCTTGTCGTAGTCGTCGACGTCAGAGGTGATCAAGTCAGCGGCGTTGGCATCGGTACGCGCGATGACCAGCGTCGGCACGCCGGCCACGTCAGCGGCCAGACGCGCGGCGACCAGCTTCTGCACCGCTTCCTGGGTCGGCACCAGCACCTTGCCCCCCATGTGACCACATTTCTTGACTGACGCCAGCTGGTCCTCGAAGTGCACGCCGGAGGCGCCCGCGCGGATCATGGCGGTCATCAGCTCATAGCCGTTGAGTACGCCACCGAAGCCGGCCTCGGCATCCGCCACGATGGGCGCGAAGTAGTCGACGAAGCCGGCATCGCCCGGATTGGCCCCTTTCTGCCATTGGATCTGGTCGGCGCGACGGAAGGTGTTGTTGATGCGCTTGACCACGGTCGGCACGGAATCCACCGGGTAAAGGGATTGATCCGGGTACATGGCCTCGCTGGTATTGTTGTCAGCGGCGACCTGCCAGCCGGACAGGTAGATGGCTTCGATACCGGCCTTCACCTGTTGCATGGCCTGGCCACCGGTCAGGGCGCCAAGACAGTTGACGTAGCCCTTCTTGGCATCACCATTGACCAGTTTCCAGAGCTTTTCGGCACCACGCGTCGCCAGGGTGTTGGCTTCCTGGACGGAGCCGCGCAGGCGCACCACATCCTCTGCGGAATACGGGCGTGTCACGCCTTCCCAACGTGCATTTTCGGCCCAGTCCTTTTCCAGCGCTGCAATCTGTTCGGCACGTGATTGAGTCATGGTGCATCTCCTGATGGCTTCGTCGCAGGGCCTCGAGGGCGCCTGGCATGTCGTGGTGTCTTGTGTCTGTTGCCGTGTCATCTGGTGAATCAGGGCGGGACCTGGTCAGAGACTGGCGTGCGGAAATGTCGTGAGACCCTCCGGGCTGCCTGCCGCTCATCGCCGCCAAGCGCTATCCATCATTTGTCATTGTCATCGTGGGATAGCGAGATCATCGTTTGTTGTTGTGGGTCTTGAAGTCGTGTCGGTCAGGCGAGTTCTCTCGAGCAGTACCTGATGGCAGCCCTCGCGCATCTCAGGATGAGGCTGCAGAGTCAGACGCTCGAGCCAGGGCTGCAGGAAGTAGAGGCTGGCCTCCAGGACTGGCACCGTGCAGTTCGCAAGTCTTGCCGTGACGCGGGGAGGGCGGCCATCCGGCGCTCTGAGGCGCGCGATGAGCTCCCCCCAGCAGAGCGCCTCTCGCACACTGCCGATGTGAGCGATATCGAGCCCGGCATGGCGTTCGCCGCGATGCCGCGCGGCGGCCAGCGTCCAGAAGGCCAGCGGGAGGGGGCGTCCGGCGATCATGAGCCCCTTCACGGCTTGCTCGAGCCCGGGTAGCGCGAGGCGTGAATCAGCCGCCAGTCCGTCACCCTGACGTGCCACCTGCCAGGTGTCGTCGCGCAATCCCGGCTCCGGTCTCGTCGACGCGGGCTGCGAGGTCCCATCGAATCGTTGCCATTGCCAGTCGTTGCCTGCCAGGTGCCAGCGCTTGTCACGGCTCAGGTGACAGATCGTCTGTGCCTGTGCAGCGGTCGGTTCTGGTGGAACGCTGGGCAGGAGGTCGATCATCGGGCGAGCCAGTCTGGCGAGGCGTGCCTGCATCTCTCGGGAGTGCCACAGCTCACTCTGGGCTTCCTCCAGTGGCTTCCCCGTGATGCCACTGGTGGCGCTGCGTCCCGGCACATGGCTGCTGACGTTGGCCATGGAGCTCCCGCTGGATGTGGCAAGCGTTGCAGAGGGTATGCCATGCATGGGGAGGCCTCCTGATTGGCGATGCCGCAATGCAGCGTGATGGGGATGACTCCTAGCATCGCTGTGAATCATCGCGTTGTCTTTCATTCCTTGGTCGTATTAAAACGCCCGTTTCATACCGTTTCAACGCTGATGATAATTCGCATGACAAACGAGTGTTTTAATATTTTCAATATCATCATCATGTCAGGTTTCATGAGCCCTGGGGAATGATGACTTGGTCACGTTTCACGTTGTAGCCAGACTACAAGATATTTCAAGGCATAAAAAAACCGGCCCCCACAGGGAGCCGGTTTCTGGTGACACAACGTCGCTTTTCAGTTGAGAATCAAGCGCATGCTGCGGTGCGGTATCCCGGCATCGATGAATTCCTCACCGAAGGCCGTGAAGCCCAGGCGTTGATAGAATTCCAGAGCGTGGATCTGGGCATCGAGCAGTACCTCTGCGTGACCCGCCTGGCGAGCGGCATGAATGGCCGCCTCCATCAGGCGCAGACCAAGCCCCAGCCCCCGTGCCTGGGAGAGCACGGCGACGCGACCGACATGGCCATCCGGCAGCAGGCGAGCGGTCCCGACGGCACGCCCTTCAAGGCGTGCCAGGAAATGGACGCACTGCTCGTCGCGGCCGTCCCATTCCTCGTCCTGCGGGACCTGCTGCTCTTCGATGAAGACCACGCGACGGATTTCGCTGGCCTCATCGGCGAGGGTCTGCCAGTCACCGCGTTCCAGACTGATCATGGCGTCACTCATGCGTCATCTTCCTCCTCGTCCTCTTCGTCCTGCAGGTCGCATTCCAGAATCAGACTGCCGCGATTGACCAGTGCCGTGAGCAGGCTGACCACGGCCTTGCGATCAAGGTCGGCCGTCGTGTAGTCAAGCAACACCGCCGTCAGGCGTTCGCTGGAGGCCAGCGCTTCCGCGAGCGCCGGGGTCGCGGGGACGCCATCGCCATCGACGAACAGGGTGCTGGTGTCATTCTCACCGTGACGGAAGGCGAAGCGCGAGCCCAGCGAGCGCACCAGTACGCCTTCATCTTCCAGATACTCGACCAGTTCATGCGTCTTGAGCGCCGGCTCACGGGCGGCGAGCTGCTCCAGATACTTGGGCTGGGTCATGTAGCGACCGAACCACTGTGCCAGCTGGGTCGGATTGTCCAGCGTGCTGAGCAGCAATTCGCGCACACGCTCGAGCGAGGCGTCGTCCAGTTCGCCGGCATTGGCGACCGGTGCCATGCCCTGATCACGGTAGCGCAGCGATTCCGGCAGGCTGGCACCCAGATAGTCGGCGTAGGAGGTGACGACTTCATCGGCGGAAGGTGCACGGAAGCCGACGGAGATGGTCATGCAGTCATCGGACTGGCTGACGCCGTGGTGCGCCAGGCGCGGCGGCACGTAGAGCATGTCGCCGGGTTCCAGCACCCAGTCCTCGCCCGGCGTGACCTCGAAGTGCTTGAGGATGCGCAGGTCGATGCCATCGATGATCTCGGCGTCATCACCGTGCATGCCGCCCAGCTGCCAGTGACGCTGGCCTTGCGCCTGGAGCAGGAAGACATCGTAGTTGTCCAGGTGCGGACCGACGCTGCCGCCGGTGGGCGCGTAGCTGATCATGATGTCATCGAGGCGCCAGCGCGGCAGGAAGGTGAAGGGCTCGAAGAGGGCAGCGACGTCCGGGACATAGTGGTCCACTGCCTGCACCAGCAGGCTCCACTGGCTGTCGTCCTTGGCATCGAGGCGCGCAAAGGTGGCGTCATCGAAGGGGCCGTGGCTGACCTGCCAGGCCTTGTCGGGACCATGCTCTTCCACCAGGCGTGCCTCGATGCCGTCCTCGCAGGCCAGTCCCGCCAGTTCATCGGCTTCCAGCGGCGTCTCGAAATCCGCGAAGGCGCCGCGAATCAGCAGCGGCTTCTGCTGCCAGTAGTCGCGCAGGAATTCGCGGATGCTCAGGCCGCCCAACAGTGCCAGTGGCGTGTCGGTGTCGTGGGGGGCGGGGGATGTGCTCATGCAGAACCTCTCGAACGTGAGCCGCGGCCCTTGGTGGGCCTGCGTGTCTCGCGATGACGTCGGTGAAGCCGCTTCCGGTTGGCTGGCGGCAATGCGATCCATGCCGACCCGCGTGGGGCGTGACATGTCGTGCGCACTGACGTGGATACGTCAGTGGTCGTGAATTCATGGTCGTGAATACATGGTCGTGCAACGAGCGCCGCGTGCAGCGCGTCGCCTGATGTCTGATGTGTAATACGTGATACGTGATACGTGATACGTGGTGCGTAATGCGTAATGCGTAATGCATGACGCCGGAGCAGAGGCCCCGGCGTCATCTGACATGCAGTGCGCAATGTCGCTTAGAGCGCCTTGGCCTGTGCAATGGCGTTGCCGATGTAGCTGGCCGGGCTCAGAGCCTTCAGCTCGGTCTTGACGTCTTCCGGCAGTTCCAGCGTCTCGATGAAGGCGGCGAAACCGGCCTGGTCGATGCGCTTGCCACGGGTCAGCTCCTTGAGCTTCTCGTAGGGCTTCTCGATGCCGTAACGACGCATGACGGTCTGGATCGGCTCGGCCAGCACTTCCCAGCTGTTGTCCAGATCCGCGTTCAGGCGTTCCGGGTTGGCTTCCAGCTTGCTGATGCCCTTCAGGGTCGCCTGGTAGGCGATCAGGCCCTGTGCCAGACCGGTACCGAGATTGCGCAGCACGGTGGAGTCGGTCAGGTCACGCTGCCAGCGGGAGATCGGCAGCTTCTGCGCCAGATGGCCCAGCACGGCGTTGGCGATGCCCAGATTGCCTTCGGAGTTCTCGAAGTCGATCGGGTTGACCTTGTGCGGCATGGTGGAGGAGCCGATCTCGCCGGCCACGGTGCGCTGCTTGAAGTAGCCCAGCGAGATGTAGCCCCAGACATCACGATCGAAGTCGATCAGGATGGTGTTGAAGCGGCAGACGGCATCGAACAGCTCGGCGATGTAGTCGTGCGGCTCGATCTGGGTGGTGTACGGATTGAAGGTCAGGCCGAGGCTCTCGACGAAGGTTTCGGCATTGGCCGCCCAGTCGATGGCCGGGTAGGTGGTCAGGTGGGCGTTGTAGTTGCCCACGGCACCGTTGATCTTGCCGAGCATCTCGATGCGCTCGATCTGGGCCAGCTGACGACGCAGACGCGCGGCGACGTTGGCCATTTCCTTGCCCAGGGTGGTCGGGCTGGCAGTCTGGCCGTGGGTACGCGACAGCATCGGCTGTTCGGCGTGCTGGTGGGCCAGTGCGACGATGGCCTCGGTCACTTCACGCATCTGCGGCAGCAGCACGTTGTCCAGACCGCCACGCAGCATCAGGGCGTGAGACAGGTTGTTGATGTCTTCACTGGTGCAGGCGAAGTGGATGAATTCGGTGACGGCGTTGAGCTCAGCGTTGCCCTCGACCTTCTCCTTCAGGAAGTATTCGACCGCCTTCACGTCGTGATTGGTGGTGCGTTCGATGTCCTTGATGCGCTGGGCATCCTCGACACTGAAGTCGCTGACGATGGCGTCCAGTACGGCGTTGGCTTCCTTCGAGAAAGCCGGCACTTCAGCGATCTCGGCGTGGGCGGCCAGGCGCTGCAGCCAGCGCACCTCGACGGTGACACGGGCACGGATCAGGCCGAATTCACTGAAGTGCTCGCGCAGGGCCTCGGTCTTGGCGCCATAACGGCCATCGACAGGAGACAGAGCGGTGAGGGCGGACAGCTGCATGATGAGAATCTTCCGATGGTGGCAGGACAGGACGTGCTGCCAGTTCAAGTGTCTCGGAACCCGCTTGACGGGTTCCAGCGTTGTTGAAGCGAATTCGGGGTGCGCGCGGTGTTGCCTGGCGGGCGTGCTGCCGGCCAGGCGAGCCGGCATCAGTCCAGCTGGCGCAGGGATTTCTTGAGCGCGGAGCGCTGGAAGATCAGCTTCCAGCGACGGCCGCCCTGCTGGTCCCACAGCAGCGCGAAGCGTACGCCGGCCAGCAGAGCGCAACGGATGCGCTCTGGCATCATGCGTTGCTGCAGCAGACCGGGATCGCCCTGCACCACGATCCGGTAACGGAAGGTGGAGAGGGTCTGCTGGTAGAGCTCGCCGAGGCTTGCGATCACGTTCTCGTGGGTCGGCCCGAAGTGCTCGGCCTGGCCCTGGATTCGCGTCAGTCCTGCCCCCAGCTTGTCCAGCATGTCCGGGTCCTGCTTGAGCTTGCTCATCAGCATCACCAGCGAGAAGCCATAGCGCATCACCACGGGGGAGACCTGACGCCGATCCATCACCGCACTCACGGTGTCGATGCCCAGGCGCAGGCGGTTGTGATGCCCGCCGTAGATGGCCTCGAAGCTTTCCGGGTTGGTGTCCAGAGTGGCGTTGACCAGGGTTTCCCAGGCGCGCTCATCGCACTGGCCATGACGGGCGAGCTCATCGACCAGCGCGGCCGCCTGGAAGACGCCCGCCAGCGAAAGCGCCTGGCGGGTGGTGGTATCAGTGACGGGACGGATCGGCACGCTGGTCATTGCGCGGCAGACTCCTCGGGGCCAGAGAGCGGGGCGGCGGCCATGCTGCTGGCCGCTGCCGGAAGTTTCCAGGCGGCATCGATCACGCCGCCACCCAGACAGATGTCGCCGAGATAGAAGACGGCTGACTGACCGGGCGTGACGGCACGTTGTGGCTCATCGAAGCGTACCTCGACACGCTGGCCGTCATTGACGATCAAGGTCGCGGCCTGATCTTCCTGACGGTAGCGATTCTTGCAGCGGATACGCAGTTCGCCGTTGGCATCGGCCGCGGGCGGCTCGCCCGCCACCCAGTCGACGGACTCGGTGCTCAGGACCTGGGTGTAGAGCAGCTCGTGGTGCTTGCCCTGCACGGCGATCAGCACGTTGCGCTCCAGATCCTTGGCACAGACGAACCAGGGAGCATCCGGATGGTTGCGCAGTCCGCCGATGCCCAGGCCCTGGCGCTGGCCGAGGGTGTAGTACATCAGGCCCATGTGCTCGCCGATGACCTCGCCGTCAGGTGTCTCGATCTTGCCCGGCTGGGCTGGCAGGTACTGCTTGAGGAAGTCGGCGAAGCGTCGCTCACCGATGAAGCAGATACCGGTGGAGTCCTTCTTGCGAGCGGTGACAAGCTCATGCCTTTCGGCGATGGCCCGCACTTCGTGCTTCTCCAGTTCTCCCACCGGGAAGAGGGTGCGCGCGATGGCGGACTCCGGCACGGCGTGCAGGAAGTAGCTCTGGTCCTTGTTGGTGTCCAGGCCCTTGAGCAGGCGCGCACGACCGTCACGCACGCCGCCACGCACGTAGTGGCCGGTGGCGATCAGCTCGGCACCCAGCATCTCGGCATACTCGAGGAAGACCTTGAACTTGATCTCCCGATTGCAAAGGATGTCGGGATTCGGCGTGCGACCGGCCTTGTACTCGGCCAGGAAGTGCTCGAAGACATTGTCCCAGTACTCCGCGGCGAAGTTGGCGGTATGCAGCTTGATGCCGAGCTTGTCGCACACGGCCTGGGCATCGGCCAGGTCTTCGATGGCGGTGCAGTATTCGCTGCCGTCATCTTCGTCCCAGTTCTTCATGAACAGGCCTTCGACCTGGTAGCCCTGCTCCATCAACAACAGGGCAGAGACAGAGGAGTCGACACCGCCGGACATGCCGACGATGACCTTGGTTCCGGTACCGGTTTCAGCGGTCATCAGTTCTCTCGTCACCCGCGTGGCCGCGAGTCGTCACAAACAGGGGAGGCGGCGGATACGTCATTCTGGCACCGCTTGATTGACCGCGATTATACCTGAAGGCGTGGGTGGGATTCACCCCGCCTGCAGCCTCTGACGCACGGCAGGCGCCTGAGCGGTCACGATGGCGCGCGTCAATCGTGGATGACGTCGAGCGGGAAGCGCTTGCCACGCAGGCTGTCGCGGATACGGCGGGTCACCAGCGGGCTGCGCAGGCGCCCCATGGCCTCCAGCTGCTCGATTTCCTCGAGAGTCAGCCAGTGGGTCCTGACGATGTCAGGGTCGAGTGGCGTGTTCAGGTGCTCCAGCGCCGCTGCCTCGAAGCCATGCGAGTGGAAATGGGTGCCATCCTCGGCGACGTGCACGTACAGGCCAAGATAGCCCGTCAGCAGGATACGCCAGGCCGTTTCCTCACGTACCTCGCGCTGCACGCCATCAATGATGCGCTCGTGGGGCTCGAGGTGGCCGGCCGGCTGGTTGAACAGCGTCGCGGGGCCGCCCTTGTCCTCTTCGACGATCAGATAGCGCCCGGCGCGTTCCACGACACAGGCAACGGTGGCATTCGGGGTCCAGCGTGCAGCCATCAGGATTTTCTTCCTTTCTTGTGGGAGGGGGGGCGTGAGGAGGAGGGACGCGAAGATCCGCCGCTGCGTTTGCCTGCGGCTGCCTTGCCCGACGCTGGCTTGCCGTCGGCATGGTGGCCGGCCTGCCTGTCGGACTGTCGAGGCTTGCGCTTGTCGGCACCCCTGGTGCGCTGCTTCGGCCCCGAGCCGTTCTTGCGCTCCCCGGAGCCGCCGCCAGCGTTCCTGCCACGAGCGGGCGGGCGCGCCTGGCGTGGCGGCACGGGCATCTCGACCTCCTCGCTGCGCCACTCGCCGGGTGCCAGGCCATCGAGCTTCCAGGGGCCGATGGCGGCTCGGACAAGGCGCAGTGTCGGCAGACCGACATGTGCGGTCATCCGGCGTACCTGGCGATTGCGACCCTCGCTGATGATGATCTCGAGCCAGTGGGTGGGAATGCTGGCACGAAAGCGCACGGGAGGTTGCCTTTCTGGCAACGCCGGTGGGTCGATGAGCCTGACCTGGGCCGGTCGGGTCATGCCATCCTTGAGCTCCACACCGGCTCTCAGCGCGGCGATGGCCTGCTCATCAGGGGCACCTTCCACCTGCACCCAGTAAGTCTTGGGTTGCTTCTTCTTCGGATGTGCGATCTGGTGGGAGAGCGCGCCATCACTGGTGAGCAGCAGCAATCCTTCCGAATCGTAATCGAGGCGTCCGGCGGCATAGACATCCGGCACGTCGATGAAGTCCGCGAGGGTCTGACGGCCCTGATCGCGGTCGGTGAACTGCGTCAGAACGCGGTAGGGCTTGTGTAGCAGATATATGAGAGACATGGTTTAGACTTTTGTCGCGGCTGCCGTATAAGCCTACTGTGAGAAGCGGCACGGGTGCTATACTCGCGCCTCCACTGAATCCATGACAGGGGAGTTATCAATGGGGTTCCAGAAGATTGTCGTCCCGGAAGGCGGTGCCAAGATCACCGCAAATTCCGACAATACCCTCAACGTTCCGAATAATCCGATCATCCCGTTCATCGAAGGCGATGGTATCGGCGTGGACGTGACTCCAGCCATGAAGATTGCCATCGACGCTGCTGTCGAAAAGGCCTATGGCGGTGAGCGCAAGATTCACTGGATGGAAGTCTACGCCGGTGAAAAAGCCACTCACGTCTATGACGCTGACACCTGGCTGCCGGAAGAGACTCTCGAGGCTGTCAAGGATTACGTCGTTTCCATCAAGGGTCCGCTGACCACTCCGGTGGGCGGTGGCATTCGCTCCCTGAACGTCGCGCTGCGTCAGAAGCTTGACCTGTACACCTGCCTGCGCCCGGTGCGCTGGTTCACGGGTGTGCCGAGTCCGGTCAAGAAGCCGGCCGACGTCGACATGGTCATCTTCCGCGAAAACTCCGAAGACATCTACGCAGGTGTCGAATGGAAAGCGGGAACGCCGGAAGCCGACAAGGTCATCAAGTTCCTGCGCGAAGAGATGGGTGTCACCAACATCCGCTTCCCGCAGAACTGCGGTATCGGCGTCAAGCCGGTGTCCGAAGAAGGTACCAAGCGTCTGGTCCGTCAGGCTGTCCAGTACACCATCGACAACGACCGTGAGTCGCTGACCCTGGTGCACAAGGGCAACATCATGAAGTTCACCGAAGGTGCCTTCAAGGACTGGGGCTACGAAATCGTCAAGGACGAGTTCGGCGGCGAGCTGCTGGATGGCGGCCCGTGGATGACCTTCAAGAACCCGAACAACGGCAAGGACATCGTGGTCAAGGACGTCATCGCTGACGCCATGCTCCAGCAGATCCTGCTGCGTCCGGCGGAATACGATGTCATCGCTACCCTGAACCTGAACGGTGATTACCTGTCCGACGCTCTGGCGGCGGAAGTGGGTGGTATCGGTATCGCGCCGGGTGCCAACCTGTCCGACACCGTCGCCATGTTCGAAGCGACTCACGGTACTGCACCGAAGTACGCCGGTCAGGACAAGGTCAACCCGGGCTCCGTCATCCTCTCCGCCGAGATGATGCTGCGTCACATGGGTTGGGTCGAAGCCGCGGATCTCGTGCTGAAAGGCGTCGAGAAGGCCATCGCCAAGGGCGAAGTCACCTATGACTTCCATCGCCTGATGGACGATGCCAAGCTGCTCAAGTGCTCCGAGTTCGGTCAGGCTGTCGCTGACAACATGGATGCCTGAGATCCGACACTTGTCTGACCGGGACTGACGTTCCGTTTCAGGCAGTGCAGGGTTCTCAGAAGAAGGCCCCCGGACGTGTCCGGGGGCCTTCTTGCGTCTTGAGATGTCGTTTCGTCTTCCAGGAGACGACATTCCGGCGCGCTTTGCGCCCGCTCGTGAGCACACTTGAGCGCAGGGCGCTTGCATCATGCGCGACATGCCCTCATCTTTTCCTTATCCCATCAACGTCAATGCCCGGCGATGGAAGTGGCCTTCCGTCGTGGCGCGTTGAGGCAATCAGCTTCGCCACTGCTTGTGTTCACCGGATCAGCCCCTTATGTTCAAGACAGACACATCGTGCAGCAGCTTCTCTTTCTCGCAGCTGTTGCGGATCAGGAATCAGGCTCCCTCGGCACAGGAGCCGTCGCACCAGGAGGATCAGGATGGCGATCTGGCGTTCGCTACCGCTGAGCCCGAACTGGCGCCACCGCCCATGTACAAGGTCGTTCTGCACAATGATGACTTCACGCCGATGGATTTCGTCGTGGAGGTGCTGACCACCTTCTTCAACAAGGATCAGGAGCAGGCAGTACAGATCATGCTCGCTGTCCATCATCAGGGAAAAGGAACCTGTGGCATCTTCAGCCGCGACATCGCGGAAACGAAATGCCACCAAGTGAATCAATATGCTCGAGAGTGCCAGCATCCGCTGCTGTGCGACATCGACCGGGCGGAGTGATCCGTCCAAGACGCGGCCTAGAGGGGACTTGCCATGTTGAGCAAAGAACTTGAACTGACCCTGAACACGGCCTTCACCGTGGCACGTTCCAAGCGCCACGAATTCATGACCGTGGAACACCTCCTGCTGGCACTGCTCGACAATGCCTCCGCTTCGGACGTCTTGCGCGCCTGTGGCGCCAATCTGGACAAGTTGCGAGTCGACCTTCAGGACTTCATCAACTCCACCACCCCGCTGATTCCTGAGGAGCAGGAAGACCGCGAGACGCAGCCGACGCTGGGCTTCCAGCGCGTGCTTCAGCGTGCTGTCTTCCATGTCCAATCCTCCGGCAAGAGTGAAGTGACCGGCGCCAACGTGCTGGTGGCCATCTTCTCCGAGCAGGAAAGCCAGGCGGTCTACTTCCTCAAGCAGCAGAATGTCGCGCGGGTCGATGCGGTCAACTACATCGCCCACGGCATTTCCAAGGTGGCGGGTCACACCCAGGCGCCTCAGGCGTCGGTCGAGAGCGAGGAAGGAGAGGAGAGCAGCAGCGAGAGCGGCAACAGCCCGCTGACCAACTACGCCACCAACCTCAACGACCAGGCACGTCTGGGCAAGATCGATCCGCTGATCGGCCGTGATGAAGAACTCGAACGCGTGGTGCAGATTCTGGTGCGCCGTCGCAAGAACAACCCGCTGCTGGTCGGCGAGGCCGGTGTCGGCAAGACCGCCATCGCAGAAGGTCTCGCCAAGCGAATCGTCGAGGAAGACGTCCCGGAAGTCATCAAGGAAGCCGTCGTCTACTCGCTGGATCTCGGCGCGCTGCTGGCGGGTACCAAGTACCGCGGGGATTTCGAGAAGCGCCTCAAGGCTCTGCTGGCGGAGCTGCGCAAGGAACCGAACTCGATCCTGTTCATCGACGAGATCCACACCGTCATCGGGGCGGGAGCGGCGTCCGGTGGCGTGATGGATGCCTCCAATCTGCTCAAGCCGCTGCTGTCTTCCGGTGAGCTGCGCTGCATCGGTTCCACCACCTTCCAGGAATTCCGCGGCATCTTCGAGAAGGACCGTGCGCTGGCACGTCGCTTCCAGAAGGTGGATGTCATGGAGCCGTCGGTGGACGACACCATTCGCATCCTTAAGGGGCTGCGAGGTCGCTTCGAGGAACACCATGCCCTCAAGTACACCGATGCGGCGCTCGAGACGGCAGTGCGACTGGCGGATCGCTACATCAACGATCGTCAGCTGCCTGACAAGGCCATCGACGTGATCGATGAAGCCGGTGCTCACCAGCGTCTGCTGCCCGAGAGCATCCGTGTCGATACCATCGACACCGAGCAGGTCGAGGCGATCGTGGCGTCCATCGCGCGCATTCCGCCGAAGACGGTCTCCAGCTCCGACAAGAAGCTGCTGTCCAATCTCGAGCGTGATCTCAAGATGCTGGTGTTCGGTCAGGACGATGCCATCACCGGTCTTTCGGCAGCCATCAAGCTGTCGCGTGCCGGGCTCAAGGCGCCGGACAAGCCGGTGGGCAGCTTCCTGTTCGCGGGGCCGACAGGTGTCGGCAAGACCGAGGTCGCGCGTCAGCTGGCAGCGTTGATGGGGATCGAGCTGGTGCGCTTCGACATGTCCGAGTACATGGAGCGTCACACTGTCTCGCGCCTGATCGGGGCACCGCCGGGCTATGTCGGTTATGACCAGGGCGGGCTTTTGACCGAAGCCATCACCAAGCAGCCGCATTGTGTGCTGTTGCTGGATGAGATCGAGAAGGCACACCCGGAAGTCTTCAACCTGCTGCTGCAGGTGATGGACCACGGCCGCCTGACCGACAACAACGGTCGCGAAGCGGACTTCCGCAACGTCATCCTGGTGATGACCTCCAATGCAGGGGCCGAGCAGGTGGCGCGTCGCTCCATCGGCTTCAAGCATCAGGATCACTCCACCGATGCGATGGAAGTCATCCGCAAGACCTTCTCGCCGGAATTCCGCAACCGTCTGGATGGCATCATCCAGTTCGGCGCGCTGGATCTCGCCGTGGTGCGCAATGTGGTCGACAAGTTCCTGGTCGAACTGCAGGCACAGCTTGACGAGAAACGCGTGCAGCTGGACGTGGCGGATGAAGCGCGAGACCTGCTGGCGACTCTTGGCTATGACCCGGCAATGGGGGCTCGTCCGATGGCGCGCGTCATTCAGGAGAAGCTCAAGAAGCCGTTGGCCGAGATGATCCTGTTCGGTGATCTGTCGGAGTCCGGTGGTATCGTGCATGTCACGGTCGACAACGGCGAACTGCACCTGGAGACCGAAGCTGAAATGGCCTGAGGGTCGCCCCGTCTCGTGATGTATTGATGCCCCGCAGCATCATCACAATGAACGGTCAGTGCTCAGGCACTGGCCGTTTTCTTTTGCCTGATAAGCGAGCCAGCGCAGTGATTCCGCTCCGCCGAGGGTCAAATGCCGACAGCAGGGTCCATGGCGGAAAGGACGGCCGATGGTGCAGTCGAGAGAAGCAAGAGGGCAGGGAAGAAGAGGGAGTGGGGACGGATTACGCAGAAGGGGAAAGGCGAAAGGCGCCCACGCCAAGGCCTCTGCCGCAAGGGCAGCGTGTCATGGCAGGGGCGGGGGCATGGATGAGCCGCTTGTCCTCATGGGATGGGAGCGAAGGCCAGACGGGCGTTCGGGCTCAGGACGCATCCACGGGGCAAAGCGGCATCATCGGAATACTCTGGCGCGCACCATCGAGACGCGCCTTCAATGTCACGAGGAGTCGTGTCATGAAGGGCTGGTGGTGCGCTGTTCCGGGTCCGAGCGGGGGGATCAGGCAGGAAAGGGCTTCCATGTCTGAAATGCCAGGACGGCCGGTTCAGCCAGGCGGTGTCACAGGGAGCATTGGCAAGTGGGGTGAGGGCAGATCTTGATTTGCCATGCCCCCGCAGCCTGATGCTCGATGTCGAGTGACCGGCAAGGCAGTCAGACCGTGCTCAGCGCGAACGGTAGACGATACGGCCCTTGGACAGGTCGTAGGGAGTCAGCTCAACCTTGACCTTGTCACCGGTCAGGATGCGGATGTAGTTCTTGCGCATCTTGCCGGAGATGTGTGCGGTTACGATGTGGCCGTTTTCCAGTTCTACACGGAAAGTGGTGTTCGGAAGGGTGTCGACGATGACGCCTTCCATTTCAATATGATCTTCACGCGCCATATAGGCTGATCCTCATCTGATACAGGGAGTAATGCGGTGGGTTCCGAGCCATCCGCGCACAGAAAAGTGCCGGATTCGGGACTTCGATAGGCGATATTGTGCCGCAAGGGCGGCAGCAAGGCAAAGTCGAAGCGAGATTGTACGCTCCTTGAGCGCTCGTGGGCAGGCCGCAGGAGCGATAAAATCGTATCCAGTGCCACCGACAGGTTCCGCTGGTGGCAGGGGCTGCCCCTGTCCACTCTCGAGCTCCCCTTTCGAATCCCCTCTCGAGAACCCGCTGCACCGAGGTTGGGCAGCGGCACTGCCATGAGGTTCCCCATCCTTTCAGGAGCGGGAAGGCGAAGGCGAGCCCTAGGCGTCGCGCTGCAGGCTGTCACCAGTCTTGATGAGGCTCAGGGGGAGGTGAGTATCATGGAAGCTGAAGGGGATCCGGCGACGCCAATGGCTGCCATCCAGGTATTCCAGCGGTTGGAAATGCTGCTTGTAGTTCATCTTGCGGCAATCCCGTATCCAGTAGCCCAGGTAAAGATGCGCCAGAGCCTCCCGGCGCGCCTGCTCTATCTGCCACAGTACGGCGTAGGTGCCGAGGGAGCGCGACTGGAAGGCTTCATCGGGGTCGTAGAAGGTGTAGATGGCGGACAGCCCATGGCTCATGCGATCCATGGCCGCGACCGCCACCAGCCTGCCATCGAGCCGGAAGCTGATCAGGCGTGCATATTCATCGCGTGACGTCAGAAAGGTACGGTATTGCTCGTGGCTTGGCGGGAACATGTCGCCATCGGCGTGACGGCTACGGATATAGTGCGCATACAGACGATAGTGTTCGGGATCGAACAGTGCCGGGCCTTCCTCGATGGTGAGGTCGGCATTGCGCTTGAGCAATTTCTTCTGGGTACGGTTGGGCGTGAAGTCGGCGATGGGGACTCGTACCGAGATGCAGGCGCGGCAATCGCCGCAGTGCGGTCGATAGAGGTGTGAGCCGCTGCGACGAAAGCCGAGCAGAGCCAGAGCATCATAGACGCCGGAGTTGGGCGCTTCCTGTGGGTCGAGGAACAGCGTGGTCGCCTGGCGTCCTTCCAGGTAGCTGCAGGCATGGGGCACGGTCAGGAAGAAGCGCAGATCGCGTTGCGGTTGTTTGGGGGTATTGCTGCTCACCTTCGCTTCATCTCCCTCACTGCATCAGTGTGGACGCTGGCAGCCCATCGTCGGTGATGACCTGCGCCAGGATGGCGGTATCGTTCCAAGGACCTGATGACCTTCACCTTGCGTTATGGCTCACAGGTCTTGATTGCCGTGTTTCAAGGGCTCGGTTGTCAGTGACCACTTGCCCTCATGCCCTTCGCCAGTGGCATACTGGTCAAGATAGCTGATGAATTCGCTGCGAGCGATGCTGCAAGCCCCAAGGCTCTCCAGGTGCGGGGTGTGCATCTGGCAATCGATCAGCGGAAAGCCGCGTGCTTCAAGTTCACGGCACAACACGACCAGTGCCATCTTCGAGGCATCCGTGGTGCGAGAGAACATGGACTCACCGAAGAAGACCCGGCCACAGGCCACGCCATACAGGCCGCCTACCAGGCTGTCACCCTGCCAGACCTCGACGCTGTGGGCGTGACCCATGGCATGCAGAGCGATGTAGGCCTGCTGCATTTCTGGCAATATCCATGTGCCGGCCTGCCCCTCACGGGAAATGCTGGCACAGGCATCGATGACGCCGGTAAAGTCGCGGTCGATGCTGAAGTGGAACCCGCCATTGCGCAGGCGTTTGGCCAGACTGCGACGTACGCGCACCTCCTCGGGTCTCAGCACCATGCGCGGGTCTGGCGACCACCACAGTATCGGGTCACCCGGGCTGAACCAGGGAAAGATCCCGCGAGGGTAGGCCGCCAGCAACCACTCGGGGCTGAGGTCGCCGCCCGCGCACAGCAGGCCATCGGGGTCGCTCAGCGCTTCGCTGGCATGCGGGAAGCGTACGGGGGCAGGAGGAAGCCAGGGCAGCATGGGCAGTCTCTTGTTGGATCGTGAACAGCTCAGTGCAATGCGCTCGTGACACCTGGATGTCATGGGCAGACGTGAATCGGCAATTGTGACGTCACTGCCATCGGATGGTTATGATAACCGGCTGAAGGTACATGGAAAATCGCCCACAAGGTGCAAGGGGGATGGCGACTTGACTGCCAAGAGTGCCAGAAAGACAAGTCGGGATCAGGCGAAGCCGGAGACCCGCAGCCGCCGCGCGGCAGCAACACCGAGAAAGCGTGCCCGCCAGAAGGCGGATGCGCCAGGCTTCTTCGCTCGTCTGCGGGGCGCTTCAGCGGCCAGCAAGCCCGCGCCCCGCAAGACGCCCAGAGTCTCGGGCAAGCCCGCGAAGAAGGACACGAGCAGGAATGAACCGCGCGAGATGAGCGCGGCGGCCCTGCGCCGTGAAGAGCGCCAGGCTGAACGCGAGGAGCGCAAGGCCATCCGTGCCGAACGACGCGCGGAAGCCCAGGCTCGCCCGCCTTCACGACTGACGACCACCTTGCAGGGTGTCAGCCGTGAAGGCGTGGTCATCCTCATGCTCAGCCTGTGCGTCTTCATGCTGCTGGCGTTGTTCAGCTACGCGCCGACGGACCCCGGCTGGTCCTACAGCGGTCCTGAGTCGACGACGAGCAACTGGATGGGCAGCATCGGTGCCTGGTTGTCCGACGTCCTGTATTCCCTGTTCGGTGGCAGCGCCCTGTGGTGGCCTGCCATGCTCGGTTTCGGTGCCTGGCGTCTGATGCGTCAACCCAGCACCGAGCTGGTGTGGGACCCGACCACCATCGCGGTGCGTGCCGGCGGGCTCTTCCTGTTGATCATGGCTACTTGCGTGATCGGCGATATCCAGTTCTACAGCCCTGACAGCCAGCTGACCAACGGTGCCGGCGGTATTCTCGGCAAGGGCATCGCAGGAGCGCTCACGCCGCTGATCGGCATGGGCGGCACCGTGCTGGCGTCGCTTGCCAGCTTCCTGTGTGGTTTCACGCTGTTTACCGGCATGTCGTGGCTGACGGTCATGGACGAGCTGGGCAATGGCTGCATGCGCCTTGGCGTCTGGCTGAAGGAGCGACTCAACAGTCGTCGTGATGATGAATACGATGACGAGGCGACCTATGCCGAGGAGGCGCTGACTCACGACGAGAACGATGCCGACAACGAGTCGGAGCGTGATGACGAGCGACTGAGCTGGTGGCAGCGTCTGTTGCCGCGCCGTCGAGACGAGCGTGTCGAGTGGGAAGAAGACAGTGACGAGATACTGCTTGGCGCAGCGCAGGCCGACGACACTCTGGAGGCTGAGCCACGTGGCAAGCGTCGGGTGGAACCCTCGCTTGGCGGTGACGACGATTTCGCCAATGATCGCAGCACGGATATCCCCTGGCAGACAGCCGAGACCACGCCTTCCGCCAAGGTACCGGGAGCTGCCTACACCGAACGCATGACGGTGCAGAGTGCCACGGTCAACATCGAGGGCGTCGAGCTTGCCAGCGCCGTGCAGGCAGCCGTGGCGTCCCAGGCTGCCGCGGCCCCCAGAACGGCAGCCTCGCTCGAGAGCGCCGCAGACTCACGCGCCGATGTGACCCGCTCGCGCCTGCCGGATGCCTCTGCCATCGAAGCCGAGCGTCAGCGCCACGCCTCGGCGACCCGTGACGCCGAGGCGTCGACGTCCGGCAGCACGCCGACAGTCGATAGCTCGGTGAGCGAAACCGCACCGGTGACAGAGTCTCGGCCAGCGAAGGAGTGGGACGCTGCGTCCGCCTTCGCACCTGCAGCGCGTCAGGACACCCGCCAGGCAGAGTCGACCTCCCGCGAAGCTGACAAGGCGCCGCAGAGCCAGGCAGACCGTGAGACTGAGGCGGCCCGCGAAGCAGAAGCGGCACCTGAGGCCGAGGCAGCGCGTGAAGCGGAAGCGGCCCGAGAAGCCAAGGCAGTCCGTGAAGCAGAAGCGGCACGTCAGGCCCAGCATGAGGCCGAGACCTCCCGTCAGGCCGCCGCGCAGGAAGCCGAACGCGCTCACAAGGCAGCCAATCCGGCGCTTCAGCCGCCTGAGCCGCGTGATGAAGAGGATGCACCGCTACCGAGAGAGTCCTCCCTGGCAGGCGCTGCGGTCGGTGCCGGCGTGATGGCTGCCGGTGTGGCAGCAGCGGCCTCGCGCAAGGCCGTCGTCTCCTGGGATGATGCCTTCGAGGCCCCCACCGGAAAATCCACCGATGCCACACCCACCGCATCGGGTTCGGCAACGGCTGGTGCGAGCGGTGCTGGTGGCGTCCCGACGTCAACTTCGGCTCCGACACCGGCAGAACCGACGGAGCCGGCGCCACGTGCGTCAGAGCCTGAGCAGGTTTCCCGAGAGCCAGCTTCTCGAGAGCTGGCCGCTCGTGAGTCGGCCGCCCCGTTGCAGCCGGCAGAGCCGCAGGTGCCGGAAGACGAGATCGAGCCGCAGCAGCCCCCCGCCAACGCGACGTCTGAGCGTCCGAGCTGGGCCTATGACGGCGATGAGTCCGGCATGGTGCCGGGTGCCGGGCGACTGGCGACGGCGGAAGATGCGCAGGAAGCGGTACGGGATCCCTCCGGACCGACTCTCTGGACCGTGGAGCACCTGCAGAGTCAGCGTCACGAGGGCTCGGATCACGAAGAGGCGCCGGAGGGCGATCTGCCACAGCTCAGCCTGCTGACGCCCCCGGATGAGCAGAAGCCCAACTACAGCGAAGAAGAACTCGACCAGATGGCCGAGCTGCTGGTGGTGCGTCTGCGCGAGTACGGAGTGAAGGCCGAGGTGGCGGATGTGTGGCCGGGGCCGGTCATCACGCGCTTCGAGATCCAGCCGGCGCCGGGGGTCAAGGCCTCCAAGATCTCCAACCTGTCGACCGACCTGGCGCGTTCACTGCTGGTCAAGAGCGTGCGGGTGGTCGAGGTGATTCCGGGGCGTCCCACGGTCGGCATCGAGATCCCCAACCCCAACCGCGCCATGATCCGCCTGCGCGAAGTCTTCGACTCGGATGCCTATCAGCTGGCGGATTCGCCGGTCACGCTGGCGCTGGGTCAGGACATCGGGGGCGCACCGGTGGTCGCCAATCTGGGCAAGATGCCTCACCTGCTGGTGGCCGGTACCACCGGTTCGGGCAAGTCGGTCGGCATCAACTCGATGCTGATCTCGATGCTGCTCAAGGCCACGCCAGATGAAGTGCGCATGATCATGGTCGACCCCAAGATGCTGGAGCTGTCGGTCTATGACGGCATCCCGCACCTGCTGGCACCGGTGGTGACGGACATGAAGGAGGCCGCCAATGCCCTGCGCTGGTGTGTCGCCGAGATGGAGCGTCGCTACAAGCTGATGGCCGCCATGGGGGTGCGTAACCTCGCCGGCTTCAATGCCAAGATCGATGAAGCCGAGGCGCATGGTGCCCAGATCGCTGACCCGCTGTGGGAGCCACAGCCCTGGGAGATGCACCAGCATCCGCCGGTGCTCGCCAAGCTGCCCTACATCGTGGTGGTGATCGACGAGTTCGCCGACATGTTCATGATCGTCGGCAAGAAGGTCGAGGAGCTGATCGCACGTCTGGCCCAGAAGGCGCGTGCCGCGGGGATTCACCTGATTCTGGCCACTCAGCGCCCGTCAGTGGACGTGGTGACCGGCTTGATCAAGGCCAACATCCCGACGCGCATGGCCTTCCAGGTCTCTTCCAAGATCGACTCGCGCACCATTCTCGACCAGGGCGGTGCGGAAGATCTGCTGGGCCATGGTGACATGCTCTATCTGCCGGCCGGTGCCGGCATGCCGACGCGTGTCCACGGCGCCTTCGTCGATGATGACGAGGTGCACCGCGTGGTGGATGACTGGAAGCGTCGCGGCACGCCGGAGTATATCGAGGAGATCCTCACCGGCGGCGTGCAGGCGGATGCGCTGGCCGGGCTTGAGGCCGAAGGCGAGGACGGCGATGCCGAGCAGGATGCGCTCTACGATGAAGCGGTCGCCTATGTGGTCGAGTCGCGTCGTGCTTCCATCTCCGCCGTGCAGCGGCGCTTCAAGATCGGCTACAACCGTGCCGCACGGCTGGTCGAGGCCATGGAAATGGCCGGTGTCGTCTCCGCGATGGGCACCAACGGCTCGCGGGAAGTGCTCGCCCCCAACCATAGCGGCTAGTGCAGCCAAGCGTTTGAGTTGAAACATGAAAGACACGAAGGGGAGCTTTTGGCTCCCCTTCGTGTCAAAGACGTCAGATCACCTGTCAGACTCGCGGCGAGACTGGCAGGCCACAACCCGAATCGCTGACATGAGGTGGATATCGCGCGTCGAGGCCTCAGGCCGCAGCCATGTCCGTCTCATTGCAAGGAGTGTCATGAATACACCGTCACGTTCTTTCGTTTCCTCATTGACCACCCGTCTGGCCAAGGGGCTGGGCGCCGCCTTGATGCTGGGCATGGCCAGCCTGCCGGCCCACGCCGATGACGCCGCCGGAGAGCGTCTTTCTCGCCTGCTGGAGCCCCTCAAGACCTATACCGCCGACTTCGATCAGCAGATTCTCGATGCCTCGGGCCAGCGTCTGCAGGAAGCCCACGGCAAGATGTGGCTGTCACGCCCGGGCAAGTTCCGCTGGAGCGTCGACGCGCCATACCGCCAGGAGGTGGTCTCCGACGGCAAGGAAGTCTATCTGCATGACCCGGATCTGGAGCAGGTCACCGTGCAGCCGCTGGATGAGCGCGTGACCCACACGCCGGCACTGCTGCTGTCCGGGCGTTCCAGCGAATTGACCGCCAACTACGATGTCGAGCGCCAGCAGCAGGGGGCCCGCGAGACCTTCACGCTGACGCCCAAGCAGGCCGACACCCTGTTTGAAAGCCTCAAGCTGACCTTCGACGGCGAGCAGCTCGACATGCTGCAGATGGCCGATTCCACCGGCCAGCGCACGGCCATCGATTTCCATGATGTCCAGTACAACCCGAGTCTGGAGGCCAGTCGCTTCGTGTTCCAGATTCCTGAAGGTGCGGATGTCATTCGCGAGCAGTGATCCGCGAGCAGTGACATGATGATCAGACGACAACGCCCGGGCCAGATGGCCCGGGCGTTGTCGTTTCTGACGCTCACGACTGGGCGTCAGGCGTGTGCCGGTCGGCGTGGTCATCCAGCTCGCGGCGCCAGCGCTCTATCTCGGCAAAGCGCTTCTCGCCGCCATACTGGGTCGGGCGGTAGAACTGCTGTACCGGCAGTTCCTCGGGCCAGGCGTTGTGCGCCGTGCCGGCGGGATAGCCGTTGGGCTCGTTGTGGGCATAGCGATAGCCTTCGCCCATGCCCAGCTCCTTCATCAGGGTCGTCGGCGCATTGCGCAGATAGACCGGCACCCCGAAATGCGGCTGCTGGCGCACGAAGGCTCTGGCCTCCTTCCACGCCGTGTCGATGGCGTTGCTCTTGGGGGCGATGGCCAGGTGGATCGCCGCATGCGCGATGGCACGCTGGCCCTCGTAGTCGCCCAGGCGCAGATAGGCGTCCCAGGCCGCGATGGTCAGCGGCAGGGCGCGCGGGTCGGCGTTGCCCACATCCTCGGAGGCAATCGCCGCCAGCCGACGCACCACATCCAGCGGATCCCCGCCGCCATCCATGAAGCGCGCCATGTACAGAAGCGCCGCGTCGGGGCGCGAGGAGCGTACCGACTTGTGGATCGCCGACAGCAGGTCGTAATAGTCATCGCCCTGCTTGTCGAAGCTTGAGGCCTGATGGCCCAGCACGGCCTCCAGCGAGCTGTCCTCAAGTATCTCGCGCGTTCCCCCCTGGGCATCTGGCTCACGGCGCACGAAGTCGCAGGCGGTTTCCAGAAGGCCCAGGGCACGACGCGCATCTCCCGAGGCTGCTCGCGCAATCCGGGTCAGCGTCTCGCGGCTGGCATCGATCTGACGCGTACCGAGGCCATTGACCTCATCGCGCAAGGCACGGGTCAGCACCTCGATCAGATCCTCCTCGTCCAGTGCCTTGAGCACATAGACCCGCGCCCGCGACAGCAGTGCCGAGTTGACCTCGAAGGACGGGTTCTCGGTGGTCGCGCCGATCAGCGTCAGCAGACCCGACTCCACATGCGGCAGCAGGGCGTCCTGCTGACTCTTGTTGAGGCGGTGGATCTCATCGAGAAACATCACCGTCTGGCGCTCGCTGGCCTGATGGTGGCGCGCTCGCTCCACCACCTCGCGGATGTCCTTCACGCCCGCCATCACCGCCGACAGCTGTTCAAGGTGTGCATCACAGCCGTGGGCCAGTATCTCGGCCAGCGTCGTCTTGCCGACGCCCGGCGGCCCCCACAGGATCATCGAGCGCACCACGCCGGATTCCACCATCTGGCGCAGCGGCATGTCAGGCCCGACCAGCGCCGCCTGGCCGATGTAATCTTCCAGCGAGCGCGGTCGCATGCGGTAGGCCAATGGCGCATGGGAATTCGAGGCGGTATCGGCAAAGAGATCCATCGGCGAGTCAGGCTCCGGCAGGCGTGGGCGGGGAATGCGCTCATCATGGCCGATCACGCAAGCCTGTACAAATCAGCAGGGCTGGCGCGGCCTGCCAACGGCATCAGGCCATCCGTGACTTCTTCACGGACTGTCATGTTTTCCTGACAGCATGCCTCGCGCATTCAGGCAATCCCGCCCAACGTCTAACGGGCGCTCATGGGATGTGTCCTACACTTCAGGATGACGACATTGCTACATTCGGTAGCAATGCCCGAGGCGGCAGCGCTGTCTGCCAGCATCGGCCACCTGTTCCGTCAGGAGGAGGAAGTCATGCCCAATGTGACTCAGCTGCGCCAGGACCACGCCAACATGGCGCGTCTATTGCACGTGCTCTCGCATCGCCACAGGACACTGGTCAGTGGCGAACGTCCGGACTTTCGCATGATGCGGGAAGTGGTGGATTACATTCTCGATTACATGCAGGGCTTCATCATTCCGCTGGAGCGTCAATGCACGCAGATGCTGTGCGAGCGCTCCGAGGACGCCTCACCCCTGTGTCAGCGGCTCATCCAGCAGTACCACACTCTGCACGGCCGTCTCTCCAAGCTGTCCGACAATCTCGACAGCATCCTGATGGATCAGATCATACCGATGGATCAGTTCATCCATGATCTGCGCGACTATGTCGAAGCGCATCGTGACTACCTGCGTGCCGAGCGTACCGAGCTGTTTCCGCTGATGCGGGACAATCTCAGTGATGAGGAATGGCAGCAACTGACCGACGCCATCCCGCATGCCCGTGCAGAGCTTGAGCGTCTGCAGGAAGCCTATCCGGAACTCTACGCCGAGCTGACCGAAAGTGAGGTCGTGACCGCCTGATCCCCCTGTACATGAAGGCCCTGTCGTCTCGTGAAGGTGAGGTCGCGCTCCAGAGCACTGCGCCGGAGCGCGCCCCCGTCTGACAGAAAAAAACCGTCATTTCGCCCGCCACAACAGAAAGAACGCCAAGCCTCTGGCGGGCATTCCCGAAAGTCTCCTCCCGTCACATCCCCCACACTGAAGTCACTGAAACGCGTCCTTCGCAGGCCTCGGGCTGCGCGAAGGACACTGCCCATGCAGTGCTCAGTGATGTGCATCCTTGCCGATATCCACAAGGGGCAGATCGTCTGAGTGTCCAGATGACGGCCCTTCGGCCGGGGAGAGCGCCATGAGTGTCCAGACCCTTACCCGTCAGTGGGCCAGCGCCAGCGATGGCATGGCACTGGAAGACCCGCGACTGTTTCGTCAGCTTGCCTACGTGAACGGCTGCTGGGTGCATGGTGAGGCAGGCCGTGAGGAAGCGGTCTTCGACCCCGCCACCGGCGAGCGCCTCGGTCAGGTGCCGTGGCTCGAGTCCACGCAGATCGATGCTGCCATTGCCGCGGCCGATGAGGCCCAGCGGGAATGGCGCAAGCTGCGGGCGGACCAGCGCGGCGAGCTGCTGGATGCCTGGTATGACCTCATCCGCGCCCACAAGCAGGATCTCGCCATGCTGATGACCCGTGAGCAGGGCAAGTCACTGGACGATGCCCGTGGCGAGGTGGAATACGGCGCAAGCTTCGTTCACTGGTTCGCCGAGGAGGGCAGCCGTGCCTTCGGCGAGACCATTCCCAGTCATATCCCGAATGCCGCGCTGGGCACCGTGCGTGAACCCATCGGCGTGGCCGCGCTGATCACGCCGTGGAACTTCCCGCTGGCGATGATCACCCGCAAGGCCGCGGCTGCATTGGCCGCTGGCTGCACCGTGCTGGTCAAGCCCGCCGGCGAGACCCCGTTCTCGGCGCTGGCGCTGGCGGAGCTTGCCGAGCGTGCCGGGATTCCCGCCGGTGTCTTCAGTGTCATCACCGGCGAGGCCGCGGAAGTCTCGAAGCAGCTGTGTGATGACCCGCGTGTCGCCGGGCTCTCGTTCACCGGTTCCACCCGGGTGGGGCGCCTGCTGCTTTCCCAGTGCGCCGACAGCGTCAAGCGCGTCTCGCTGGAGCTGGGCGGCAATGCGCCCTTCATCGTCGGGCCGGACATGGACCCCGAGGAGGCGGCGCGTGCCGCCGTCGATGCCAAGTTCCAGACCTCCGGCCAGGACTGTCTCGCCGCCAATCGCATCCTGGTGCACGACAGCCTGTATGAGGATTTCCTGAGCCACTTCGTGCGTCTCATGAAGCAGCTCAAGGTCGGCAATGGGCTGGTCTCGGGTATCGACATGGGGCCGCTGATCCACCGTGACGCCGTGGCCAAGGCGCAGACCATCGTCGATGACGCCGTCGAGCAGGGCGCGCGGCTGATCCACGGCGATCAGAGCATGGCCCCCGGCCCCAACTTCTTCATGCCGGTGCTGCTGGCGGATGTCACGCCGAACATGCGCGCCTGGCGCGAGGAGACCTTCTCGCCGGTGGCCGGCGTGACGGCCTGGCACGATGAGGAAGAGGTGATCGCGATGGCCAACGACACCGAATACGGCCTGGCCGCCTACGTCTACACCCACGACATTCGCCGCGTCTGGCAGCTGATGCGCGGCCTGCGCTTCGGCATGGTCTCGGTCAACTCGGTGAAGATGACCGGTGCGCCGATTCCCTTCGGCGGCGTCAAGCAATCCGGTCTCGGGCGCGAAGGGGGTCGCCAGGGGCTGGAGGAATATCTGGATATCAAGTACTACTGCCTGGGTGGGATGGAAAGCGCCTCCGGGAGTTGAGACGGACATCATTCATTGTCACGGGCGGTCAGGGCCACGGCGCGATCGCCCCTTGTGGACCATTCGGAGAGTCACATGAGCACCGATAACACCCAACGCCAGTCTGTCGGCTTCGATGACAGCATCAGCACCGACGAGCTGATTCGCCGTGACCGCAAGGTCACCTTCCATGCCTCCACCCACCTGCGTGATTTCGCCCAGGGCGATCTGCCGGGCCGCGTGATCACCGGCGGCGAAGGCATCCGCATCCGTGAGCGCGATGGGCGTGAGCTGATCGACGGCTTCGCCGGACTCTACTGCGTCAACATCGGTTACGGGCGCACGGAAGTCGCCGATGCCATTCACGAGCAGGCCCTCAAGCTCAGCTATTACCACACCTATGTCGGCCACTCGAACGAGCCGCAGATCGCGCTGTCCGAGAAGATTCTCGAACTGGCCGGACCTGACATGTCCAAGGTCTATTACGGCATGTCCGGCAGTGATGCCAACGAGACCCAGCTCAAGCTGGTGCGTTACTACCACAACGTGATCGGCAAGCCGGAGAAGAAGAAGGTCATCTCGCGCTGGCGCGGCTATCACGGCTCCGGCATCGCCTCAGGCTCGCTGACCGGCCTGGCGGCCTTCCATGATCACTTCGATCTGCCGATCGCCGGCATCCTGCATACCGAAGCGCCGGACTACTACCGTCGTCCCACGGAATGCGCCGAGATGAGCGAGCGTGAATTCTCCGCCTGGTGTGCCGACAAGCTCGAGGCGATGATCCAGGCCGAAGGGCCGGAGACCGTCGGCGCCTTCATCGGCGAACCGGTGCTGGGCACCGGTGGCATCGTGCCGCCGCCGGAGGGCTACTGGGAGGCCATCCAGGCCGTGCTCAAGCGTCACGACATCCTGTTGATCTGTGACGAGGTGGTGTGCGGCTTCGGGCGCATCGGCAGCCAGTTCGGCTACCAGCACTTCGGCATCAAGCCGGACCTGGTCACCATCGCCAAGGGCCTGACCAGCGCCTATCAGCCGCTGTCCGGGGTCATCGTCGGCGACCGCGTGTGGAAGGTGCTGGAGCAGGGCACCGGGGAATTCGGCCCCATCGGCCACGGCTGGACCTACTCCGGCCACGCGCTGGGCGCAGCGGCAGGTGTCGCCAACCTGGAGATCATTCGTCGTGAGGGCCTGGTGGACAACGCCCGCGATACCGGCGCCTATCTGCAGAAGGCCATGAAGGCAGCCTTCGCCGATCACCCCATCGTCGGCGACGTGCGTGGCATCGGCCTGCTGGCGGCGCTGGAGTTCTCACCGCAGCCGTCAGAGCGCAAGGCGTTCGATTCCGCACTCAAGGTCGGCCCGCGCATTTCGGCGGCGGCACTCGAGGAAGGGCTGATCGCCCGTGGCATGCCCCAGGGCGACATCCTCGGCTTCGCACCGCCGCTGGTGATCACCCCCGAGGAGATCGATGACATCATCGCCCGCGCGCGTCGCGCCGTGGACAAGGTGCATCAGGAGCTTCTCGACAACGGTGATCTGGCCTCTGGTGACCCCGCTTCTGGTGACCCCGCTTCTGGTGACAAGTAAGCCATGGCATTGACCCTGCCCCCGCTCAAGCATCCACGGGAAACGCCGCTGGCGCTGGCTGATATCCATGCCGCGCGCCAGCGGCTGTTTCATTCATCGACTGACACCGGTGTCGAGCGTACGGCGCTGGTGCCATCCCCGGCGCTGTCGCGACGCTTCGATGCCGAGATCCTGCTCAAGCTGGAAACCCGTCAGCCCACCGGCGCCTTCAAGCTGCGTGGTGCCAGCCACCTGCTGGCGGCCGTGGCCGAGCAGTCGTCGGGGGATGCCGTGACGCGCCTGGCGCGCGGCGTGACCACTGCCTCCACCGGCAATCACGGTCGGGCGCTGGCCTATGCCGCGATGCGCCGTGGCTTGAAGGCCATCATCTGTCTCTCCGAGCAGGTACCCGCCAACAAGGTACGGGCCATCGAGGCGCTGGGCGAACTGGGCGGCGCCTCCGGCGGCAGCGTCGAGGTACGCCGTGTCGGCCGCAGTCAGGACGAGGCCTTCCAGGAAGTCCATCGGCTGGTCGAGGAGGAGGGCATGCTGGCGGTGCCGCCCTTCGATGACCCGCTGATCGCGGCCGGTCAGGGCACCATCGGGCTGGAGCTGCTGGAGGATTGCCCGTCGCTTGATCACGTGCTGATCGGGCTCTCCGGCGGTGGACTGCTCGGCGGTATCGGGGCGGCGCTCAAGGCGATTCGCCCCGAGACCCAGGTGCATGGCATCAGCCTCACCGAGGGCGCCGCCATGTGGCACAGCCTGCAGGCGGGCGCCCCGGTGGAGGTGGAGGAGGTCGCAAGCCTCGCCGATTCACTGGGCGGCGGCATTGGCCTGGACAACCACACCACGCTGCCGCTGGTGCATCGCGTGATGGATCATCACCATCAGGTCAGCGAGCGCGCCATTGCCCGCGCCATGCTGATGCTGCTGGAGGAAGAGAAGCTTCTGGTGGAGGGCGCTGCGGTGGTCGGGCTTGCCGCGCTCGAGGCCTCGCGGCGAGGCGAGACCGACCCTGCGCTCGCGGAGTCGATCCGTGGCCAGCGCGTCGCGCTGATCATCAGCGGCAACGGCGTCAGCCTGGAAACGCTCGATCAGGCCAGAGCGCTGCTGGCAGACGCTCAGGGGCAAGGCCAGAGCGCCTGAAGACACCAGAACGCCTGAAGCACCAGAACGCCTGAAGACACCAGAACGCCTGAAGACAACAGAACGCCTGAAGACAACAGAGCGCTCGATGACACCCGAACCCCCGGAGGAGGACGCATGACGGAACCGACTCAGGACAGCATGCAAAGTTATTCACGCGAACAGATCGCCGAGGTCGTGGGGCTGGATACCACGGCACTCAAGGCCATTCGTGATGCCTTCATCGCGCTGGGGCAGGGCAAGGTGGTGCAGCCGCCGATCCTGTCGATGGCCATCGAGGAGGCCAACGGCGAAGTGGACGTCAAGACGGCCCACATTCAGGGGCTCAAGCACTTCGCGATCAAGATCAGTCCCGGCTTCTTCAACAATCCCGCCCGCGGCCTGCCGAGTCTCAATGGCCTGATGGTGGTGTTCTCCGCCGAGACGGGCCTTGCCGAGGCGCTGCTCAATGATGGCGGCTACCTGACGGCGGTGAGAACCGCGCTGGCCGGTGCCGTGGCGGCAGAGGCCCTGTCACGCCCCGACAGCAAGCGCGTCGCGCTGATCGGTGCCGGTGAGCAGGCGAGCCTGCAGCTGGAGGCGCTGCGGCTGGTACGCGACATCGAGAGTGTCGATGTCTGGGCACGCGACAAGGAGCGCGCCGAGCGCTTTGCGCGTGAGACGGAGGAGCGCCTGGGGCTGACGGTGCGCAGTCATGACAGCCTGCATGCGGTCTGTCAGAACGCCGATATCATCGTCACCGCCACCCCCTCGCGAACGCCGCTGCTGGACTACTCGATGCTGCCGGAGGGCGTGCATGTCACCGCGATGGGCTCCGACAGCCCCGAGAAGCGTGAGCTGGAAGCCGATGTGCTCCTCGAGTGCGATCATTTCGTGTGTGATACCCGCGCCCAGTCCGAGACCAACGGCGAGCTGAAAGGGCTGGAGGCCGAGCAGGCCAGATCGCGTGACGTGCATGAACTGGGCCGTCTGCTGGCCGAGGGGCGTGATCTGCGTTCAGGCGGGTCGGCTCCAGATACCTGCATCACGGTGGCGGATCTCACCGGTACCGGCGTGCAGGATACGGCCATCGCCAGCCTGGCGCTCTCGCGGCTCGTCCGGCGTTAGTACGGGAAGTGTCGGTACGGAAAACGTCGGTACTGGCAGCGTTAGCGCTGGAGCGCCTGAATGGTGCGGCGGACTTGCCCGCAGCGTCGCCGCATGCGAGGGTCACGCAGGTGACGGCAGGAAGCCGTTGACGCCCCTTGCCACTCGGAGCCTGTCGTGACTCGTACCTCGTCCTCATCTGCCGCCCGGCCGCGTGCCCTGAGCGCTGCGCCCGATGTCGAGATCTGCCGCACACCGCTGGCGGATCTCTGCGCCGACTGTGACGCCGTGACCCTGCTGCCGCCGCTCTCGCCGCCGGAGGAGGGCCATGTGCGCCACCACTGTGCGCTGGATGCCCCGCTGGCGGTGTTCGATCTCGACGATACGCTGCTCGATGGCGACTGCACCGGCATGTGGATGCGCTGGATGGTCGCCTGTGGCTGGATCAAGGATGTCGATGCCTTCATGGCCATCGGCGAGCGCCATCAGGTGCAATACCATGCCGGCACTCTGGACATCCACGAGCACACCGGCCATCTGCTCAGCCCGCTCGTCGGGCGGCATCGTGATGAGGTGCGTCGCGAAGTCGATGATTTCGTGGAAGAAATGGTCATGCCGCGACTGCTGGAAGGTGGCATCGCGCGGCTGGCCGAGCACGGCGAGGCCGGCCATCGCACCCTGATCATCTCCGCCTCCATGCATCATCTGGTCGGGCCCATCGCCAGTCGTCTGACCGCCGATGGGGCGCTGGCCACCCATCCGGCCTTTGATGAGCAGGGCTGCTTCACCGGAGCCACCAGCGGTATCGTTACCTTCCGCGAAGGCAAGCTGGCGGCACTCGATGACTGGCTTGCGGGTGCCGAGCGCATCCATCGCACGCCGCAATCCCTGTGGGGCTATTCCGATTCCCACAATGACCTGCCCCTGCTGGAGCGGGTCGATTTCCCCCACGCCACCCAACCGGACGCACCGCTGCGTCAGCTGGCCGAAGCGCGCGGCTGGCCAGTGGTCGACTGGCGCCTGTCGCGCCTGTCGCGCCTGTCGGACTGACGTCATGAACCCGCTGGCTGGGCGAGGGGCCGCCGCCCGTGCCTCGCGGCAGGCTCGCGGCGTCGCGCTGACGGCGCTGGGCGTGCTGCTGATCTCACCGGACGCGCTGCTGCTGCGACTCGCCGATGTCGCCGATGGCCCGTTGGTGTTCTGGCGCGGTCTGCTGACGGCCATCGGCTTTGCACTGCTCCTGCTGGCCCTCCAGCGCGGCACTCCCGCACAGCGCATCGCCAGCGCCCTGGCGCGCATGCGTGGCTGCGGGCGTACCGGCGTATGGGTCGCGCTGCTATTCACCGGCTCCACCCTGGGTTTCGTGCTCGCCAATCAATACACCCGCGCCGGCAACGTGCTGATCATCCTCGCCGCCAGTCCGCTGTTCGCGGCGCTGATGTCGCGCCTGTGGCTGGGCGAGCGTCAGCCACGGCATGTGTGGGGCGCGATTCTGGCCTCGCTGGCGGGCATCACGCTGCTGGTGCTCGATGAGGCCGGCAGCGGCACGCTCACCGGCAACCTGCTGGCGCTGGGCTGCAGCCTGTCGCTGGCCGGCAACTTCACGCTGTGTCGTACGCGCCCGGGGCATGACATGAGTCCGATGCTGACACTGTCCGGGCTGGTCACCGCGCTGTGCGGCCTGCTGGCGTGCCTGTGGAGCATGACGCAGGGCGGCGGTGACGTGCTGACGCAGCTGTGGCCCTCTCACGGTGCCGATTTCGCCCAGCGCGCCGGCTGGCTGGTGCTGCTGTGCCTGGTGCTTTCGCCGCTGGGCTTCACGCTGATCCAGCGTGGCCCGATCTATCTGCCTTCCGCGGAAGTGGCGCTGCTGATGTTGCTGGAAAGCGTGTTCGGCATCCTGTGGGTGTGGTGGGTGCTGGAAGAATCGCTCACCCCGCGTGGCTGGGCGGGCGGTGCACTGGTGCTGGGCGCGATGCTCATCAAGAGTCTGATCGACCGTCGTCACCGTCAATCGGTGACGGCGAGCGCGCGTTCTGCGGATGCGTCCACCGGTCGCAGCTGATACAATCCCGCCCATCCCCGAGTTTATTCACTGTCAAATGACAGCCCTCTGGACGCCTCACGGCGACCGGAGCGAATAGCTCATGGCGCGAAGAAAGCCACAGGGCGACCGGAAACGACAGCGGCATCACGACGCAAGCCAGGCGCGAGCGGCACTGCCCTGACGGCAGCGATGAAGATTGCCACAACCGGACGCTAGACTGACTCGACAGCGCCAGGATTCAGCACGCACACCACCTTCCCCAACCTGTTGCGGACGACTCGATGACAAGCAGCCTCAAACAGCAGTGGCTTTCCAACCTCCGGCCCGACATCCTGTCCGGCCTGGTGGTGGCATTGGCCCTGATCCCCGAAGCCATCGCCTTCTCCATCATTGCCGGTGTCGACCCCAAGGTCGGCCTGTATGCCTCCTTCTCCATCGCCGTGGTGACCGCCATCGCCGGTGGCCGTCCGGGCATGATTTCCGCCGCCACCGGTGCCATGGCACTGCTGATGGTCGACCTGGTCAAGGACCACGGCCTGGAGTACCTGCTGGCCGCCACCGTGATGACCGGCGTGATCCAGGTCATCTTCGGTTACTTCAAGCTCGGCTCCCTGATGCGCTTCGTCTCGCGCTCGGTGGTCACCGGCTTCGTCAATGCACTGGCGATCCTGATCTTCATGGCCCAGCTGCCGGAGCTGACCAACGTCACCTGGCACGTCTATGCCATGACGGCCGCGGGCCTGGGCATCATCTACCTGCTGCCGCTGGTGCCGAAGATCGGCAAGCTGCTGCCGTCGCCGCTGGTCTGCATCATCGTGCTGACCCTCTTCGCGATGGCCGTCGGTCTGGATATCCGCACTGTCGGTGACATGGGTGAGCTGCCGGACAGCCTGCCGGTGTTCCTGATTCCGGACATCCCCTTCAATCTGGACACCCTGTGGATCATCCTGCCGTACTCGCTGCCGCTGGCGGTCGTGGGCCTGCTGGAATCCCTGATGACGGCCACGCTGGTCGATGATCTGACCGACACGCCGTCCGACAAGAACCGTGAGTGCAAGGGCCAGGGCGCGGCCAACGTCGTCACCGGCTTCCTTGGTGGCATGGCAGGGTGCGCGATGATCGGCCAGACGATGATCAACGTGAAATCCGGTGGACGTACGCGTCTCTCCACCATGGTGGCCGGTGTCGTGCTGCTGATCCTGGTCGTGTTCCTCGGCCCGTGGGTCTCGCAGATTCCCATGGCCGCACTGGTCGCGGTGATGATCATGGTCTCCATCGGCACCTTCTCCTGGCAGTCGATCCGTGACCTCAAGAGCCACCCGATGTCCACCAACATCGTCATGCTGGGGACCGTGGCCGTGGTGGTCGCGACCCACAACCTGGCGATCGGCGTGCTGGTCGGCGTGCTGCTCTCGGCGCTGTTCTTCGCCAACAAGATCGGCCAGGTGCTGCATATCGGCAGCGACATGAATGCCGATGGCCGTACCCGCGAATACCGCGTGGTCGGTCAGGTGTTCTTCGCCTCCAGCGAGCAGTTCCAGGCTGGATTCGACCTCAAGGAGACCGTCGAGCGTGTCGTGATCGACGTCAGCCGTGCGCACTTCTGGGACATCACCGCCATCGGCGCGCTGGATACCGTGGTGGTCAAGTTCCGTCGTGAGGGGACCGAGGTCGAGGTACGTGGCCTCAACGAAGCCAGCGCCACGCTGGTGGATCGCTTCGCGGTGCATGACAAGCCGGACGCGGTCGAGAAACTGATGGGTCACTGATCACGCACGATTGACCCTGCGCGATCGAGTCACTTCGCTTGATCGCGCCGCGTGACAAGGTCAGACGGCGGGCAGTCCTTCACGGGCTGCCCGCCGTTTGCGTTCATGGGGCCGGAAAGTGGTAATCTCGAAACAGGCCGCGCCGGCATCGCGGGGGGAATGTCACTCCTCCTTCTGCGTCGCCCCGGTCGGCACGCCATCTCCGTTGTCAGTACTTTTTGTTGTCAGCACAAGGAAGCCCGCCATGAGCCAATCCTCTGCCAGCGCCGCGACAGGCCATGACAAGGTCACCGCCTGCATTGACGGCTCCGCCTTCGCCGCCCCCGTGTGTGACGCCGCCGTCTGGGCCAGCCAGCGCCTGTCGGCACCTCTCAGCATCCTGCATGTGATCGACCGCAATGAAAGCGTCGAACCCGCCAATGGCGATCTCTCCGGCAGCATCGGTCTCGGTGCCCGGGAGCACCTGCTGGAGGAGCTCGCCACCCTCGATGAGCAGCGCGGGCGCATCGCCCAGGAGCAGGGCCGCCTGATGCTGGAAGCCGCCTGTGAGCGCGCCACCCAGGCCGGTATCACCGAACCACGCCCTCGCCAACGCAATGGTGAGCTGGTCGAGACACTGGCCGAGCTTGAGGACGAGATTCGCCTGCTGGTGATCGGCAAGCGCGGGGAAGGGGCGGAGCAGGCCAGTGAGCATCTCGGCTCCAATCTGGAGCGCGTGATCCGCAGCCTGCATCGTCCCGTGCTGGTAGTGCCGGGCGAGTTTCAGACGCCGACACGCGTGTTGATCGCCTTCGATGGCAGCGCCACCATCAAGCGTGCCATCGAGGTGCTGGCGGCCAGCCCCTTGCTGCAGGGCGCCGAGCTGCATCTGGTGATGGTCGGCGCGGACTCGGTGGAGCATCAGGCTCCGCTTGAGACCGCGCGTGACACCCTCCAGTCAGCGGGCTTCAACGTGCAGGCCAGCCTCAAGGCCGGTGAAGTGGAAGCCTGTCTGCGCGAATACGCCAAGGAGCACGCCATCGACATGCTGGTGATGGGCGCCTACGGCCACTCGCGCATCCGTCAGTTGCTGGTCGGCAGTACCACCACCGAGATGATCCGCAATGCCACGGTGCCGCTGCTGATCCTGCGCTAGCACGTTCAGCACACGCCCTGCCGGGCAATGAGAACGCCGCGCCTTCCCGTGTCATGTCGGGATGGCGCGGCGTCTTTATTTCCGCCCCTTGGGCAGTGGCTACAGGTACGCAAGGCAGAAACCCTCACGACGACTGGAAAATACCCCGCAGGTCGCGTTGCGCCGCCCGCCGGAATCTGGAACGCTGATGGCCGCTTATCCTCATTGCGCGCCATGCCGCTGAGGGGCTTTCCCTTACACAGGCGCGTCTTTCACCACTCCAAGAAGAACGGCACAAGGACACTCTCCATGAGCGATATCCAACGTCACGACACCAAGGCACGCATGAGTCGCGCCGTCATCCACAACAATACCATCTACCTGTGTGGCCAGGTCGCCGGGCCGGAACAACGCTTCAGTGATATCACCGATCAAGCCAACAGCATGCTCGCGCGTGTCGATGCGCTGCTGGAAGAAGTCGGCACCGACCGCGAGCATCTGCTCTCCGCCACCGTCTATCTCAAGACAATGGATGACTTCAAGACCTTCAACGACATCTGGGATACCTGGGTGCCGGAAGGTCACGCTCCCGCCCGCGCCTGCATCCAAGCCGCTATGGCCAGCCCGGAACTGCTGTGTGAAATTACCGTGGTCGCCGCCGTTAAGTAACTCGTAATATGGTTTTTCTAAGCCCGCCAGAGCTTCCTCTGGCGGTTTAAGGCCAAAATTTAATTTTATCAGGGTGGTCACGTTGATTAAAAATTTTTATATAGATAATCTTTTTAATGAAAAAGATGTAAATATAGATTTTCCTGAACAATATAAGATACTTGTGTCTGAAAATGGTTGTGGTAAAACCACAATATTGAATGCCTTTTATTCTTTGGTTTCTGGTGATTTATCAAGGTTAAGGAAAATTGAATTTGATAATATTGGTATAGTTTTTGATGACGATGATATTATTTGGTTTACAAAAGAGGAAATTAATTCTATCAACAAGCGAGTTTATAATTTTGCTAAAAGGATGCTTGGTGATAATCTTAGCGAAAGTCGGTTGCATTCATTACTAGATACCGTGGTAAATACTGACAATGGCTATAGCTACAACTCTAGCTTGATTCGAGATACTTCTAGTGAAATAAATGTTTCAGCTTCTAGAATACATAGAACAATTAAGCATATAATGGAAATGGACGAGTATGATTTCGATATCGGCGCACAAAAAAAGATAAGTCAGATAAAAGCTAAACTCGATTATGATGTCTTGTACTTACCTACATATCGTAGAGTAGAAAGGTTAGTAGATGGAATTACTGTGCATGATCAAAATGAAGGAATGAATCTGCAAATAAACTTTGGTATGGCGGATGTCGAAGAAAGTATAGAACGTATTACTTCTGAGATTAAGACTTCCTCGATTGAAAGTTTTTATAAGCTAAATGGTCAGATGCTTGCCCAGCTAGTCGGTGATTCCTCTGTGACAGAAGATATGAAGTTGAATGTAATCAACTCTCCAGAAATTAAAATAGTGCTTGATAGGTTGTCCGAAAGTATACCTTTAAATCATAAAAACACCATTCTTGGTTTAATCGACAGTCACGAGATTCTAAATTCGCACGATACCTTAGTATACTTATTAAATGAATTGCTAAAAGTATATAAACAGCAAGCTGACAATGATGCGGCTATACGGGATTTCTCAGATAGCTGCAATAATTATCTCAATGGGAAGAAAATAATTTACGACGAGAGTACCGTTACAGTTAAGGTTGTAAGAAATAAAAATCGTAGCGAAGTTAATCTTGAGGATCTTTCTTCGGGCGAGAAGCAGATTCTATCTATTTTCTCATTACTTTATCTAAGTCGTAAGAATAAATTGGCCATTTTCTTTGATGAGCCAGAACTTTCGCTGTCTATAGAATGGCAGAAAACATTGTTGCCAGATATATTGAGTTCGGGGAAATGCGCGTTTTTACTGGCAACTACTCATTCTCCTTTTATTTTTGCTAATGAGCTGAAGAATAATACTGTTGACCTATTGCATTATGTTAAGGAGCTCTAATGGATAGGGTCGATTATATGATGCTAGAAGAGGGCTCTGAAATCGTTGGTTTTATGGAATTCACCAGACTAGATGCTAAAAATAAGGTGGTTGCTTTTTTTGAGGGCGAAGATGAAAAATATTACGCTTCTAAGATAGATGTTTGTTGTCGTGGGCTTTTGTGGGGGAGCGTTCGGTGTGGAGGTAAGTCTAAAGTTATTGGAATTAGAGATGCCATAAGAGCGCATCCGATTTACAATAGTAAAAAATGTATGTTTTTTGTTGACCGTGATTTCGACGATAATAGCAAAGTTTTGCAGTATGATGATGTATATATCACACCTTACCACTCAATAGAGAATTTTTATTTTTCGAGGGATTTAATTGAGCGAGTTCTGAGTGCTGAGTTTAATTTAAGTGAAGGAGGGCCAGAGCATCAATGTTTTAACAAAGCAATGAATGTTTATGATAAGACTGCAAGTGAATATATTGCAGCTATACGCCCATTTAATGTGATGGTCAGTTTTTATCAAGATGCAATAGATCGCGAAATTATAAAAGGGCAGTTAAATTTGAAAAACATTAAATTTGACTCCTTAGTTAAAGTGGAACTTGGAAAAGTTGTAAGATTGAAAGAGTACGAGGATGTGAAATCTATATTTCCAAACTTGGAAGATAGCTGTGATAAGTTAAAAGTAGTTGATAATTTTGATGTGGAAAACCCTGCCATGAGTTTTAGAGGTAAGGAGAATTTAGAGTTTGTTAGAGTTTTTTTATTAAAGCTTAAAGCAGATCGATGTGAGCCGGAACAGATGAAGAGGACAGTTTTCCGAAATAAAAGTAATGTCAGGCTACAGCTCTCAAAAGCTAATTTATTGACTGAACTTAGTGGATATGCATCGGTACCAGATTGCTTAGTGAATTATTTAGAAGAATTTTATTGTAATTTAGCGATTGAAGCCCTTTAGATATTTGTGATGAATTGTGATTTTACATTCGCCTCATACCTCACCCATTCCCGATAAAACCCGTCAAGCCGTTCTGTCTCGCTGAGGTGTGATACCTCGGCGAGGCGTTCGCGTGCCTCCAGGGGCAGCATGGCGATGCGGGCGTCGAGGTCGTGGGCGTGGCGGGGATTGCGGTATTCGAGGTCCAGCCCGAGCGGGGCGGTGGCGAGGCCAACGAGGACATGGCCGTGGCGGTGGGCGATGGAGACGTGAAAGCCTGATGGCAGTGCAGGGTGATGGGGCGCCTGGCCACGTGGTGACCAGTCAGCCAGTGGCAGCACAATGCCTTGGGCCGCGGCGAGTTCACCGAGCAGAAGGCGGGCGAGGTGGGATTCGGCTTCACGTTGCTGGCGACGGCGGGTCTTGGCAGATGACACGGGTATGTCCGCGTTATCCACAGCCGCCTGTAAATTGCGCATCGAGCGACGGCTGGAGGCATCCGTCGAGGAGCTGGCAGAGGGAGCAGCCGAATCAGCACAAGACGTAGGCAGCACACAGGCCTCGGCCAGCCACAGGCGGGCTGGCCGAGAGGTGGCGTCAGAGCTGTCATTCGGCAAGTCGCGCACAGCGCTGCCAGTCGCGGACGCCAGGGCGGCGGCGAGGGCATGGGGATCATGCGAGATCAGCGGTTCGCCGTTGGACAAGTCGGCGCTCGGCGAACCG